>JAZSCG010000149.1:0-3914 GCA_045602805.1 Feifaniaceae bacterium | reverse complement strand
GATTCTGATATAGCAAGCTTTGCTGATATGGCAGGTAAGAAGGTTGCTGTTAAGAACGGAACAATGAGCAACCAGTACGCTGAATCAATTAAGGATCAGTACGGTTTTGAAGTTGTAACTTTCCCGACATCACCTGATATGTATCAGGCTGTTATCGGCGGTCAGGTTGATGCTTGTATGGACGATACACCGATTCTCAAGTACAACATCAAGACAGGCGAACTCGATATGAAGTTTGTTGAAGGAACAGAAAACGAACCTGCTCAGTACGGTTTTGCAATCTTTGATGCAAACAATCAGGAACTCGTTGACCGTTTCAATGCAGGTCTCAAGAACATCCGTGAAAACGGTAAGTACGACGAGATCATTGCTACATATCTCGGTTAATTAAGGTTTAATTAACAGGGCACCTTGTCAGGTGCCCTGAAACTATGTTTTAAGGAGGGTTGCTCCAATGAGTCAACTTATAAGTACGTACGGATCACTGTTGCTTGAAGCCATGGGGCAAACGCTTTTACTTGCACTGTGGGGTCTGCTGTTCGGATGCATTCTCGGTATAATTTTTGGACTTGCCAGCGTTGTAGACAATAAAGTTTCCAGGGCGATTTCAAAAATATACGTAAATGTAATCCGTGGTGTACCGATGATCGTTTTGGCGTTTTTCGTATTCTACGGTGTGCCGTACGGTTTAAAATCCATTTTCGGAATAAAATTCGTACTGTCCTCACTTCAGGCAGGTACGATTTGTCTTGCACTCAACTGCGGTGCATATATGTCGGAAATTATCCGTGCGGGAATTCAGGCCATTGATCCCGGTCAGATGGAAGCAGCGAGAAGTCTTGGTCTTTCATACTGGCGTTCAATGTTCCGTGTAGTTCTTCCGCAGGCAATAAAGAATATGATTCCGAGTATCGTAAATCAGTTTATAATAACTTTAAAGGATACGTCAATTCTTTCGGTTATCGGATTTCCGGAACTTGTTAACAAGGCTCAGAACGTTATTTCAATCACGTTTAAATCATTCCAAACGTGGGCTATTGTTGCAGTAATGTATCTTGTCGTTATTCTTGCGTTACAGCAGGTTGCAAATGCTCTTGAAAGGAGATTGAACCGTGGCCGTGAAAAATAGAAATGTAAAAATACACATAGAAAACTTAGAAAAACGCTTCGGTCACAACGAGGTTTTGAGAGGGATTTCAACCGATATTTATGAGGGCGAAGTTGTTTGTGTTATCGGACCGTCAGGTTCGGGAAAATCAACTTTTCTGCGTTGCATAAATAAACTTGAAAAGTCAACGGCAGGCGTAATCATTGCTGACGATGTTTGTATAAATGACAAAAAGGTTGATATTAACAAGATTCGTGAGAATATCGGTATGGTGTTCCAGCACTTCAATCTGTTTGCCAATATGAACGTTTTGAGAAATCTTATGCTTGCACCTGTGGATCTCAAAAAGGCCACGAAGGAAGAGGCGAGAAAGAGGGCGCTTGAACTGCTTGAAACTGTAGGTCTTTCCGATAAGGCAGAAAGTTTTCCGCATCAGCTTTCAGGCGGACAGAAGCAGCGTGTTGCTATTGCAAGGGCACTTGCTATGAATCCCGATATTATGCTTTTTGATGAGCCTACGTCAGCGCTTGACCCCGAAATGGTTGGTGAAGTTCTTCAGGTAATGAAAAAGCTTGCCGAAGGCGGTATGACGATGGTTGTCGTGACGCACGAAATGGGCTTTGCCCGTGACGTTGCCGACAGAGTCATATTTATGGCTGACGGTGTTATCGTTGAAGAGGGTACGCCCGAGGAAGTGTTCGGTAATCCAAAGGAAGAGAGAACAAAAGAATTTTTAAGCTGTGTGCTTTAAAAAAATGTGTATGGATTTTCCAATCCATACACATTTTTTATTTTACTTGTAATTAAAGTTCTACGGGTGAAAAGTTTCTTTCATTACGAACGAGTGCGATAGAATTTTCAGCAACGTCTTTTTGTGTTTTGAGTATGAAACTATGGTAACTCTCTCTTATTTTTTGTAATTTTTAACAACCTGCGCTATACGATTATAGTCGTTTGTAAGTATTACGTCGATGCCCATGTCAAGAAATTCTTTCGTTTCTTCAGGGTCATCTGACCAGAACACATTGGTAATAATGCCGTGTGCACGTGCTTTATCAACCATTTCCTGATTGAAGTAGCCTTTAACAAACTGCAATTTCTGGCATTTGTATTTTATTGCACGTTCAACGATGTTCCATCTGCGTTCAGGGTCACCACCACCGCAGCAACGTGTTATTTCGGGATATTCATTCATGAGTCTTTCAAGAAGGTCGTTATCACCGGTCATAAAATAAATATACTTTTCACAGTCGTATTTCTTTATCATGGCTATGATTTTTTCGAGCCTGCCCGGCAACTCGCAACCGGGCTTAAGATGAATATTCATAACACAGTGGCAGGCAAATTTTTTGAGAATTTCCTCAAAAGTCAAAATCTGCATTCCCTTAAATTCATCGGAGAATTTGCTACCGAAATCAAACTTGCGAAGTTCTTCAAGCGTATATTCCGACACAAGACCTTCACCGTCCGACACACGCTCAAGGTGTTTATCGTGGGTTGAAACGATTTCTTCGTCTTTGGTAAAACGAAGGTCGAATTCAATTTCCTGGGCACCCATTGCAACAGCCGCACCGTAAGCGGGCATACTGTTTTCGGGGGCAATCGTGTTGAAACCACGGTGAGCACACACTCTCGGATATGGCATAATTTCATCGTGACGAACGATGGCACTTCCGGCGGGACGGTACTTCCACGGTCTGCGGCCCTTTTCGATATATTCGTAATGTGCCGAAGGGGGATTTCCGAAGCCTGCGGGCTTGTAATACTTATTCGTGGGGTCAATTTCTACCGTTTCAAGACCGACACGGCTCTTCATGTTGAGAAGTGTTTCGCCTGTGGGGGCAACTACCATTGATGCACCGCCTATATCGGAGTTTTCGTCCATTGAAACGGAGGAGCGTACAACGTATGCGTTCGTGTTATACGCTAAAAACTGCGACATAATTTCAAGTGCTCTGTGTGTGTCGCTACGCTGATGTGAACAGCCGATTACTATGTCAAGATTATGACGTGCCATATTGGCAAACGATTCATAAAAATAGAAATCGTAGCAGGTTAAGAAACCGAAACGCAGACCTTCCATTTCGATAACGGTAGGTTCTGAAAACTCGTAACTGTAATCACAGTCAAGACCTGTTCTGTTGGGATCAACTTCACTTGGTACGAGATGCTGTTTATCATACGTTCCTACGATTTCACCCTGACGGTTAAATGCATATGTAGTGTTGCGGAGTTTTCCGTTGTGAGGTGAACGTGCGTTTACAAAAAACATTGCATTACAACGCTTTGCCGTTTTTGAAACTTCATCTAAAAGTATTTTGTTGTATTTTGTAGATGAAGCTTCGCTTTCTGCTTTTGTTTTTGCAAGACAAGGCACGTCGGACAATTCGGGCATTACGATAAGGTCCATTGACTCATCGCACTGTGCCAGAAGTTCGAGTTCTTTTGCAAAATACTCGTCGGACAACGAGTAATCTGTCGAATATGGGGGTTGAATGATACATACTTTCATTATAAGTCACCTGCTTTTTTTAATATATGAGTATATTATAATATACTTGTTTCAAAATGTAAATCAGTAAAAATGAAAAAGACATCCGAATGGATGTCTTGTGTAAAAAGTGGGATACTCTGTGCTGTTTGTTTTTTCGACCGTTGCGGACGGTACCCGAAAAAACGGCACTGCTCGAGACTACGTCCTCGCAAAGTCTGCTTAGTTCCATTTTGCTGACCGCAAAACTCCACCTGCTCCCTTGCTCGTCCTCTATCCCAACACAACGCACTTCGTTCTGCCTTATGTTGGGAG
>JAZSCG010000148.1:0-5308 GCA_045602805.1 Feifaniaceae bacterium | reverse complement strand
TCTCTTATCATAACGATGTCAACGCCCTTTTCAACTATGTCGGCACGGAGCGGACATTCAGCAGAAAGTGCAGAATAAAGCTTTGCGGGACGGATATTTGTGTAAAGACCGAGTGCATGTCTTATACCGAGAAGCGCCTTTTCGGGACGAAGATGACCGGGAAGTGTATCCCACTTGGGACCGCCTACCGCACCGAGCAGAACGCTGTCGCTTGCCTTACAGCCTGCAACCGTTTCATCAGGCAGCGGAACGCCCGTTGCGTCAATTGCGCAACCGCCCATAAGATATGCTTCGTAATTGAACTTGTGACCGAATTTTTCGCCCACCTTGTCGAGAACTTCACAAGCGCTCTCAACTATTTCAGGGCCGATACCGTCACCCTTAAGAAGTGCTATTTTGTATTCCATGGTATCCTCCTACTTTATAAGACCCGATTTGATGGATTCGATAAGACCGCCTGCCGTAATTATGTTCTGGATAAATTCCGGGAAAGGCGACGTCTTGAATTCTTCACCCGTCGTAAGATTTTTTATAACGCCTGCATCCATATCAACTGAAAGCTTGTCGCCTTCATTGATAGCGTCTACCGCTTCGGGACATTCGATAATCGGAAGACCGATATTTATCGAGTTGCGGTAGAAAATTCTTGCAAAGCTCTTCGCAATAACGAGAGCAATTCCGCTTTCCTTGATTGCAATGGGTGCGTGCTCTCTTGATGAACCGCATCCGAAGTTGAAGCCTGCAACCATAATGTCACCCTGCTGTACTCTTGACGTAAACGTTGCATCAAGGTCTTCCATACAGTGTGAAGCAAGTTCTTTTTTATCTATCGTATTGAGATATCTTGCCGGGATGATAACGTCTGTATCAACGTTGTCGGCGTATTTTATAACTTTTCCGTCAAATTTCATTTTACATTACCTCCTTAGGCTGTGATATCTTACCCGTTATAGCACTTGCCGCAGCAACTGCAGGGCTTGCAAGATAAACTTCGCTCTTGGGATGACCCATTCTGCCTACAAAGTTACGGTTTGTCGTTGCAACTGCACGTTCACCCTCTGCAAGAATGCCCATATGACCGCCGAGACAGGGACCGCAGGTAGGTGTAGAAACGGTTGCGCCTGCTTCAATAAATATCTTGAGAAGGCCCATTTCCATTGCCTGCATATAAATCTTCTGTGTTGCAGGAATTACGATTGTACGAACGCCCTTCTTGACCTTTTTGCCCTTTAATATCTCTGCGGCAATTACGAGGTCTTCAAGTCTGCCGTTCGTGCAGGAGCCGATAACAACCTGGTCAATCGGAACGTCACCGATTTCATCAAACGTGCGTGTATTTTCAGGAAGATGCGGGAAAGCAACCGTAGGCTTAATCTCTGAAAGGTCGATTTCGTAAACTGCATCATATTCAGCATCATCGTCAGCCTTGTAAACAACGGGGTCTTTTCCGCCTGCTTCTCTGATAAATTCGAGTGTCTTTTCGTCAACTTCGAAAATACCGTTCTTACCGCCTGCTTCGATAGCCATATTTGCCATGCAGAGTCTGTCACTTACGGAAAGTGTTGAAACGCCTTCGCCCGTAAATTCCATTGATTTGTAAAGTGCACCGTCAACACCAATCATACCGATGATGTGAAGAATAACGTCCTTACCGTAAACGTACTGCGAGAGCTTGCCTTTGAGCACGAATTTGATTGCGGAAGGCACTTTGAACCATGCCTTACCCGTTGCCATACCGCAAGCCATATCCGTTGAGCCTACGCCCGTCGAAAATGCACCGAGTGCGCCGTACGTGCAAGTATGTGAATCAGCACCGATAACGATGTCACCGCTTACCACAAGACCTTTTTCGGGGAGCAGAGCGTGTTCTACGCCCATTTCGCCCACGTCATAATAATTTGTGATGTCCATTTCGCCTGCAAAAGTACGGCACATCTTGCACTGCTCAGCAGCCTTGATGTCCTTATTGGGTGCAAAATGGTCCATTACCATTGAAACTTTTTCTTTGTTGAATACCTTGTCAAGATCAAGCTTTTTAAACTCTCTTATCGCAACGGGGGTGGTAACGTCATTACCGAGTACCATGTCCACGTTTGCGAGTATAAGCTGACCTGCCTTCACGCTGTCAAGACCTGCGTGAGCCGCAAGTATCTTCTGGGTCATTGTCATTCCCATATATCAGTTCTCCTTTATTGATAATTCATATTCAAACGAGTCCACCAACGCTTTGAAGCTGGCTTCAATAATGTTGCAGGACACACCTACGGTAGTAAATCGTCTGTCTTCACTCACCGATTCAACGAGTACGCGGACACGGCTGTCCGTAGTCGTACCGCTGCTTATAACTCTTACCTTGTAGTCCTGAAGATTTACGTTTTCTATGCATGGATAGAATACGGATATCGCCTTACGGAATGCCGAGTCAAGCGCATCGACGGGACCGTTGTTACTGCATGCGCAGGTAAGTTCAGTCTTTCCGTCAACCTCAACCTTAACGATTGCATACGTCTGCTCCTTGCCGTCAAGTGCGGGATAACCGTCCTCAACCTTATACATAAGCACGTTAAAATGCGGTTTCAGCAAACCAAGATGTTTTTTTACGAATAATTCAAACGATGCGTCCGCCGCCTCGTACTGATAACCGTAGTGTTCAGCCTCTTTAAGTGCCGCCGTTATATCCGCAATTTCGGGTGACTGCTTTGTCAGGTGGGGTGCAAACTTCTGAATTCTCGGAAGCACCGTTCCCCTGCCTGCAACCTCACTCATCAAAAACTTTCTTTCATTTCCGACCTGTTCGGGCTCGATATGCTCAAACGATTCACGGCATTTCTGCACACCGTCAATATGCATACCGCCCTTGTGTGCAAACGCACTCTTTCCTATGTAGGGGTGGTTGTTTCTTATGCGGACGTTGGAAATTTCCGCAATCTTTATGCCCGTACTGGTAAGTGAAGTCAAATCAACACCGCAGTCGTAGCCCATTTTAAGCGAAAGGTCGGCAATAACCGTTGATAAATCCGCATTTCCGCACCTTTCGCCAAAACCGATAAACGTGCCCTGAACGTGACACGCACCGTTTGCCACTGCAGTAAGCGAACTTGCAACCGCACAGCCCGTATCGTCGTGACAGTGAATGCCCACTCGTACCGACGGGAACATTTCACACACTTTTGCGGTTATTTCACCAATTTCATGGGGCATCGTGCCTCCGTTTGTATCGCAAAGGCAAAGCACCTGTGCACCGCCGTCAACCGCCGCTTTAAGAACGCTCAGCGCATATTCACGGTTTTTCTTATAGCCGTCAAAGAAATGCTCTGCATCAAAGATAACCTCTTTACCCTTTGATGCAAGATACGCCATGGTATTTTTTACAAGCCTTAAATTCTCTTCAAGCGGAATTTTAAGTATCTTTTCAACGTGCAAATCCCACGATTTACCGAAAATTGCAACAGCCGGTGTATCTGCACTTAAAATATCACAGATATTCTTGTCTTCACCCACCGCATCCGCATTTCGTGCGGTTGAACCGAAAGCCACAAGCTTTGAATTCTTAGGCTTATACGTTTTAAGCACGTTGAAAAACTCAACATCCTTGGGGTTTGAACCGGGGTTGCCTGCTTCAATATAGGCAACACCGAATTCATCGAGCAGTTTAACTATACTCATTTTATCCTGGACGGAGAAGGAGATTCCCTCCCCCTGTGTTCCGTCACGCAGGGTAGAATCAAATATTTCTGTTCTCATTTAAACTCCAAAATCATTCTATTACTGCACCCTTATCCGCAGAGGATACCATCTTCGAATATCTCTTAAGGTATCCCTTTACGCCTTCACGGACAAAGGGTTTCATTTCAGTTTTTCTCTTTTCCATTTCCTCTGCGGAAACTTCAAGTTCAATGCTGTACTCGGGGATATTTATTGAAATTATATCGCCCTCTTTTACGTATGCTATCGGACCGCCCGACACAGCTTCGGGTGAAACGTGGCCGATTGACGCACCTCTCGTCGCACCGGAAAATCTTCCGTCTGTAATGAGTGCAACGTCTTTATCAAGGCCCATACCGCAGATTGCCGACGTGGGTGAGAGCATCTCTCTCATACCGGGACCGCCTGCAGGACCTTCGTTTCTGATGACGACGACGTCACCTTTTTTAATTTTTGCATTGTAAATTGCATCAATTGCTTCTTCTTCGCTGTTAAACACCCTTGCAGGACCCTTGTGAACAAGCATTTCTTTGGCAACTGCACTTCTCTTTACAACGGCACCGTTTGGTGCAAGTGAGCCAAACAGCACTGCAAGACCGCCCGTTTTCGTATAGGGATTATCAATAGGTCTTATAACCTCGTGGTATCTGGGTGCACAGCCTTTTATGTTTTCACCTACGGTTTTGCCCGTAACCGTCATAAGTGACGTATCAAGCATATCCTGTATCTCATTCATAACCGCATAGACACCGCCCTCCTCGTGCAAATCCTGCACGTGATGATGGCCTGCGGGGGCGAGGTGGCATAAATTGGGCGTTCTTTCGCTTATTTCGTTTACCTGCTTCATATCAAGCGTAACGCCTGCTTCATGGGCGATAGCCGTCAGATGCAACAGCGAGTTGCTTGAACAGCCGAGTGCCATATCAACCGTAAGTGCATTTTCAAACGTCTTTTCGGTGAGAATGTCAAGCGGTTTCAAATCTTCTTTTACAAGTTCAACCGCACGCATACCAGCCGTCTTTGCAAGACGGATTCTTTCTGCATATACAGCAGGAATAGTACCGTTGCCTTTAAGTGCCATACCGAGCACTTCGCAAAGACAGTTCATCGAATTTGCCGTAAACATACCCGAGCATGAACCGCATCCGGGGCAGGCATTGTCTTCAACAAATGCAAGCCCTTCATCGTCTATCATATTGTTTTTGTATGCGCCTACCGCCTCAAACACGCTGTTTAAGTCGAGTGCACCGTGTTCCTTGGTGCATTTTGAAAGCATGGGACCGCCCGACACGAAAATTGACGGGATATTAAGCCTTGCCGCCGCCATAAGCATACCGGGCACAATTTTGTCGCAGTTTGGTATAAATACAAGACCGTCAAAACAGTGTGCCTTTGCCATACATTCAACACTGTCGGCAATAAGTTCTCTTGTAACGAGAGAATACTTCATTCCCTCATGTCCCATTGCAAGACCGTCGCACACACCTATGACGTTGAATTCCATAGGTGTCCCGCCTGCCATGAGTACGCCATCCTTTGCGGCACGGGCAATATTCTGAAGGTGTATATGACCGGGAATAACCTCGTTAAATGAGTTTACAAT
>JAZSCG010000147.1:0-1864 GCA_045602805.1 Feifaniaceae bacterium | reverse complement strand
TGTTATAGTTCTCTGAAGATGGGATATATTGTGTCCAAAATGTATAAACTTTTTTTAGATCATTTACATCTTGTTCATTAAAAAATATGTTTGCTGCCTGTGTTTCCACCATATGTATTACAGGAAATGTCAACGTTCCTTTTTTCCCTTTATACTCAGCAATAAAGCCGGCAACTCTTGGTTGATTTACTGTGACACTGCTTTTCGGTCTTGTAGTATAATCCCAGTACAAACTGTTGTAATTATTGATATAACACTGACCTACATATAATGCAATATCGTATATCATATACTTTGTTACATCTGAAAACTTTTCAAGATTTATGTATGACTGCCCAAAAATCTTTGCACCTTCACTCATTTCTTTGCGTTCCGCCCTTGTTGTTTTAACTCGTTTCTCATTTTTTAGAAACCATTTCCAAACCAAGAGTAATGAATCGGCACTATAATCAAGTTTATCTTTAGGAATTTTCAAATCATTTGAGCAACGACTTCTGAAATATTCCATTCTCGTTGGAATATTTTCCATAAACCAGTTAAATGTTTCTTCTGCTTGTTTATCATTCATTTCTTCAAAGGCTAATTTATGTATTGTTTTGGGAAAAAAATAATTATGCATCTACATTCTCCTTTAATGTTAACCCTATTTTACCATTTCCCCACACACAAAGCAACAATCTGTCGGACACCGCCTTTGTTTTCGGGACGCCGTCCCGCAATTCAAATGAAATTCCTTAAGGAATTTCTACCATATCGTTGCCGTCAGGCAACATATCGCGTCCGAAGGACATATCGAATCGAAGATATATCGAGTTGGCAAAGCCAACATATCGCAATAAAAACGCACCCAAACGGGTGCCTTTTTTATTATTTATTTACTTAAGTCTGCAAGGGCTGCCTTTCTTGAAAGGCTTGTCTTGTTCTTTTCCTTGTCGTACTTGATAACCTTAACGAGAATCGTGTCGCCTACTGATACAACGTCCTCAACGTTTTCCGTTCTTGTAGGAGCAAGCTCGGAAATGTGTACCAGACCGTCCTTACCGGGTGCGTATTCAACGATAGCACCTGTGCCGGAGATTATCTTTGTAACTGTACCCGTAAACGTGTCGCCTACGACGGGGTCACGAGCAATCATTTCTATCATTCTGATAGCCTGCTCACCCTTTTCACCGTCAACCGCACCTACGAATACGTTACCCTCTTCGTCAACGTCGATTTTAACGTCGTAATCAGCGCAGAGTTTCTGAATTACGCAGCCGCCCTTACCGATAACGTCTCTGATTTTATCGGGGTCGATAGCCGTCTTGAGCATCTTGGGAGCGTACTTTGAAAGTTCTTTTCTCGGTTCGGGGATAGCCTTGAGCATAACCTCGTCAAGAATGTAAAGACGTGCTTCATGAGTCTTTTCAAACGCTTCTCTGATGATTTCGGGTGTAAGACCGTCAATCTTAAGGTCCATCTGGATAGCGGTGATACCCTTGTGTGTACCTGCCACCTTAAAGTCCATATCGCCGAAGAAGTCTTCAATACCCTGAATATCTGTAAACGTGAGGTGATAATCGTCACCGTCCGTGATAAGACCGCAGGAGATACCTGCAACGGGTGCCTTAATCGGAACACCTGCATCCATAAGAGCAAGTGTTGAACCGCAGACAGAACCCTGTGACGTTGAACCGTTTGAAGAAAGAACCTCGGAAACGAGACGAATTGAATAGGGGAATTCTTCTTCCGAAGGAATTACGGGGAGAAGTGCACGTTCAGCAAGTGCGCCGTGACCGATTTCTCTACGTCCGGGGCTTCTTGCAGGCTTAGCCTCGCCCGTTGAATAGCCGGGCATATTGTAGTGGTGCATATATCTCTTGAA
>JAZSCG010000146.1:0-5127 GCA_045602805.1 Feifaniaceae bacterium | reverse complement strand
TTGAAAGTGAATTGTACGGCGGAAAAGTGGATGCTTGTATCGACCATCACAGGACTAATGACGGTTGGGCAGAGGTGACATGCGTCAATGCGTATGCCGCCTGCGGTGAGTGCGTGCTTGACCTTATTGACCTGCTTGGCGTTAAAGAGGATGATTATATCGCAAGGGCACTCTATACGGCAATAGCAATGGATACGGGCTGTTTCAAATACGGAAATACGAATGCCCACGCGCATCTTACGGCGGCAAGGCTGTATGAGACGGCGCAGGGACTTGACCAACTCAACAATTCCTACTTTGTGATGAGAACGGCAAAAGAAAAGGAAATAGAATTTACCGTTCATTCAAAACAGAAACTGTTTATGGACGGTTGCGGTTGCATAAGCAGTATCACGATGGACGATATGAAGAAGATTGGGGCTGTTTCTGACGATCTTGATATGGTTACCGATACGGTACGTTCGACAAAAGGCGTAATTATAGGCGCATTTCTTAAAGAAGTGGACGAAAACGTGTTCAGAGTGTCCCTCCGTGGCAATACCAAGGGCGTTGACGTTTCGCAGATTTGCAAGATTTTCGGCGGCGGCGGACACAGAGGTGCAGGCGGCTGCACCGTAGAAGGAACGGAGAGCGAGGCAAGGGAAAGGATAGAAAAAGCAATAACAGACTATCTTTCTCATATTGATTAAATGCGTGGAGTTGTAAATTTTTATAAGCCTCTGGGTATGAGCAGTAATACCGCTGTCGGCAGAGTAAAAAAAATACTGGGTGCAAAAAAGTGCGGTCATACGGGTACGCTTGACCCCAAAGCAGAGGGCGTATTGCCTATTCTGCTCGATAAGTGTACCTGCTTATCCGAAATGCTTATGGAGGGAAGCAAAGAATATCTTGCGACGCTCCATCTCGGTCATACGACTACGACGCTTGACAGCGAGGGTGAGGATATAACCCTTCTGCCGAGGGAGGAGATCTCGGTCACGAGGGCAGACGTTGAAGACATCATAAAAACTTTTGTTGGCGAGATAGACCAGATACCGCCCATGTTTTCGGCACTTTCACAGAATGGGGTAAGGCTCTACCGTCTTGCGAGAGAGGGTGTTGAGGTTGAGCGAAAACCCAGAAGAATAACGATATATTCGATTGCTCTTGAGGAATTTGACGATACCGAGTATTTTGTGAAAATAAGGGTGTCCTGCTCAAAGGGGACATATATCCGCACACTTGCAGATGATATAGGGGCGAAGCTCGGTTGCGGGGCAATGCTTGCACATCTTGCAAGAACGAAGACGGGGATGTTCGATGTTCAGCATGCGATTACGATAGAGGATCTTGAAAGTAAGGGTGAGACGTGTATAACACCTATTGAGGATTGTCTTTCGCAGTATGACGAGATACAGCCTATCGAATTTTTTTACACACTTTTGCTCAACGGGCAGAAGGTGCTTCTGTCCAAATTAAAACGTGATTTTGAAGTCGGCTCATACGTCAGGCTTCTTGATAAAGAGGGGATTTTAACGGGACTTGCCCTCATAACCGAAAACGAAGAAGGAAAGAAACTTATAAGTCTTGATAAAAGACTTTGATACGTACTATGGGATTTTTTACGGGTGATTATAAACTTGATACGGCTCATTCGGTGGCGCTCGGCAGTTTTGACGGACTGCACGTGGGGCACCGTGCACTGCTGTCTGCCTGTATTGAGGCGGCAAAAAAATACGGCATAAAAAGTGCCGTATGCACATTTGATAAGAACCCTAAAAAAGTGCTCACGGGCAGAGTCTCGCTGCTGACAGACAATGAAGAAAAAGTGTGCCGAATCAACGATGCAGGTATAGATGATATCTGTATGGAATGTTTTGATGCCGACTATGCAAAGATGCCGCCGGAGCAGTTTTTTTATAAAATACTGATTGGAAAATGCAGGGCAAAGTGCCTTGTGTGCGGTGAGAATTATTGCTTTGGGGCAAAGGGTAAAGGTGACACGGTGCTTTTGGGCAAACTTTGTGAAAAAGAGGGGCTGGAGCTCATTGTCGTGCCGTTTGTCGAGGATGACGGCGAAATAGTGAGCAGTTCGATGATAAGAAAGCTCGTTGAAGACGGGGATGTGGCTCGTGCGGCAAAGCTTATGACGGTGCCCTTTTCACTTAAAGGTGAGGTTGCACACGGAAAAGGCCTCGGCAGAAAGCTTGGATACCCTACCGCAAACCTGTATTTTGGTGAAGACAGCGTCATCCCGAAGTACGGCGTGTATGCCGTAAAGGTTGCGGTTGACGGCAGGACGTATAAGGGTGTGACGAATGTGGGTGTTCGTCCCACCGTTGACGGAGAGGGTGTCAATGCAGAAGTGCACATCATTGATTTTGATGGTGATCTGTATTCAAAGACTCTTCGTGTTGAGTTTATTAAGCTTATAAGAGAAGAAAAAAAGTTTTCGGGCATAGACGAACTCAAAAGACAGATAGAGAAAGATAAAACAGAATGTTTGAATGTGATTCCGTGATACACAGTATTGCGGAATTTTTACATTATATTAAAGGTATTGCAATTTATATGTAAAAATTATAAAATATAATATATTTTGCTTAGGAAGGCGAGATTATGAAATACAACAAAATTGTGATAAAAGTGGGATCATCGTCCCTGACGTATAAAAACGGGGCACTTAACCTGCGCTTTCTTGATAAATTTGCAAGGATACTTGCGGATATAAACAACAGCGGTACACAGGTTGTTTTGGTGACGTCGGGTGCAGTGTCGGCAGGCAGGGGCAAGCTTGCTCTTACCGGCACGCTTGACATTCCGCACAAGCAGGCGGCTGCAGCAGTTGGTCAGTGTGAACTTATGTCGATATACGACAGATTTTTCTGTGAATACGGGCAGACGGTGGGTCAGGTGCTTCTGACGAGAACGGTCATTGAAAATGAAGTTTCGTACAATAATGCGAAAAATACTTTTGAAAGCCTTCTCAGTCTGGGTGTTATTCCGATAGTAAATGAAAATGACACCGTTTCGACAAGCGAACTTGAGGCGCTTCGTTCACTCGGCGATAACGACAGGCTTTCAGCCATCGTTGCAACCATGATAGGTGCACAGGCACTCGTTATAATGAGTGATGTTGATGGCCTGTATGACAGCAACCCCAAAGTCAACCCCGATGCAAAACTGATATCGGAAGTAAACGAGATAACCGATGAAATCCGTGCTTTGTGCGACGGTAAGAGTGAGCAGGGTACGGGCGGTATGGCAAGTAAGCTTGAAGCGGCAGAGGCGGCATATAAAGCGGGATTTGATTTTTACATTATAAATTCGTCAAAGCCCGACAACCTCTATGACGTGCTGGAGGGTAAAAGTGCAGGCACCTGTTTCCGTGGGAGGAAAAAATGAAAAAATTCTGGAAGATTGACTCTGTAAATAAGGCGTTTTCCGAAAAGGCATCCGAGTATGAGGGTGACAGCGGCAAAAATAAGTACAGATATATTTTGACGGGCGTCATCGTGATAGTAGTGATCATTTCGATAATTGTATCGGTCGGTGTGGGCATAAAAAACCGTTTTGACGAGCGTATCTTAAAACCGGGCGAGGTTGATTTCTCGAGTGAACACACGCCGGTGTTTATTGATGATGAAAGTATGGAAGTCTACTATGAAAGCGGTCTTTTTGCACCTGCGGTCGTTGAGGATTTTACCAGTCTTAAAGTCGGCGACATTATATATATGGGACCCGTGGCTAATCTTGTAAAGAATAATTTTCCTGCATTTGCCTCCGCAAACGAGATAGAGGACAGCTATCTGCTCTCCTTTGGTGCATGGGAAGCGCTGGAAGAGGATTTCTACTCGGCAGGCGTTAGCTCGATAGATAATACAACGTATATTGCATACGAGGTTGTCGATGCGGCGATAAAGGAATATTTTGAAATTGAAGAGGCGCCGCTTCACGTAGAAAGCGTGACACAGTTTGGTGAATTTACGGCAGACAATGCCAAGCAGGCTTATAAAGCGGAATCAACGGGCTACGAAACGTCACTTATACCGAGGGTGTCAAACGTTGTCAGCGAAAAGGTGACGACACTTGCTTCAGACGGCGTTACCGAGCAGATAACGACCAACGTTACACTTGAAATAGACTGTATAAATTCAGCCGACCAGGAATATTACGAGCTTGAAAACGGGGAATATCCGCAGGCGGAGAGAAAGATTGTTCTTTCGATAAGGGTAGATCCTGACGGTTCATATAAATTTACTGCGATATCGGAGGTTTCCGATCAGCCGGCAGTTACACAAGAGGGAGAAACAGAATGAAAACACCGTTTATAACAAAACAGCAGGCACAGGAGATAATAAAGACATATCCGACGCCGTTTCACATCTATGATGAAAAGGGAATAAGGGAAAATGCGAGAAAACTTATCAATGCATTTTCGTGGAATAAAGGCTACAGGGAGTATTTTGCGGTAAAAGCGACGCCGACACCTGCGATTTTAAAAATACTTAAGGAAGAGGGTTGCGGAGTAGACTGTTCTTCCTATACCGAACTCATAATGAGTGAAAAGTGCGGTTTTACGGGTGACGATATAATGTTTTCGTCAAACGTGACACCGGCGGAGGATTTTGAACTTGCAAGAAAACTTGGTGCAATCGTAAATCTTGACGATATCACACACATTGAATTTCTTGAAAAACACGGCGGTATTCCCGAAACTATTTGCTGCCGCTTCAATCCTGGCGGACTTTTCTCAATATCCAATGATATTATGGACAACCCCGGCGAAGCAAAGTACGGTATGACGAGACCGCAGATGAGCGAGGCTTTCAAGGCTCTCAAGGCAAAGGGCGTAAAGCACTTTGGTATACATGCGTTTCTTGCAAGCAACACGGTAGGTAATGAATACTATCCTGCACTTGCAAGAATTTTGTTTGAACTTGCGGTTGAACTTAAGAAGGAAACGGGCGTTCACATTAAATTTATAAACCTTTCGGGCGGTATCGGCGTGCCCTACCTGCCTGACGGTAAGCCTGCCGACATTGAAAGAATAGGCAAAGAAGTGCACAGGGTATACGATGAGGTGTTCGGTCCCGAAAATATGACTGACGTTGCGATATATACCGAACTTGGCAGATATATGCTTGC
>JAZSCG010000145.1:0-19697 GCA_045602805.1 Feifaniaceae bacterium | reverse complement strand
CGTACACTGTTCGGTCGGAACATCACCCGTATACTTGCAGTAGGTCGCAGATGTAACACCGTCAGCCTTCGGAAATCCTCTGTATGACAGACCTTCATGAAGCGGATGCATAGCCGCCTTCCACAGTCTGAGTGCGGGGTTTATGCCGCTGACAACTATTTTCTGCGGTATTTCATAACCAACCCATACAACTGCCGTGTAATAGGGCGTATAGCCTGCAAACCATCTGTCGTTATCATCATCAGTCGTACCCGTTTTTGATGCAACCGGCATATTTGCCATTTTTGCCGCTGTACCTGTACCGCTGTTTGTTACATATTGAAGTAAATCATTCATTATGAACGCCGTCTGCTCACTCATAGCAACGGATTTTATCGCTTTGTTCTCAAGAATAAGATTACCCTTGCTGTCATAAACCTCCGTATAGCAATAAGGCTCGGTATAAATACCCTCATTTGCAAAGGTTTCGTATGCAGCCGCCATTTCAAGTGTTGTAACACCGTCGGTAAGACCGCCGAGTGCAAGAGGCGCAAGTGCTATATCCGTAAAGCGTTTACCGTCAACTGTTTTATCTTCAACAATTGAATCTACACCAAGCTTGTTCTTTATAAAATCGTATGCACGCTCCACACCGAGATTTGCAAGAACTTTTACCGCAACCGTATTTTTAGAAAGACCGACAGCTGTTTTTATTGTCATGGGACCGGTATATCCGCCACTCTGGTTTTTAGGCCACGTGCCTTCATACGGCGTGTCCATATAGACATCGCCTTCAGTGATAACACCGTATTCTATCGCAGGTGCATACACGCTGAGCGGTTTTATTGTCGAACCGGGCTGTCTGTATGAATCTGTCGCCTTATTAAGAAGCAGACTCTTCGTCTTTTCTCCTCTTCCGCCGTAGACCGCCGCAATCGCACCTGTAGAATTATCAATCACGGTTATAGCACCTTCAAGCTGTTTGTCGGTGCGTACCTTTGCCCAGTTTTCCTCATTGGTGAAAGCCGCATCAACACAGTCCTGTGCTTTTTTGTCCATGGTTGTAATTATTTCAAGACCGCCCGACATTACCATTGAGCGGGCAAGTTCTCTCTCGTATCCGTATTTTTCAACAAGGTCATCTATTACCTGATAGTAAACCATATCCACAAAATACGAGTATATCTGACCTGTTGAACCTGTTGCCGAACGTTCTTTAAATTTAAGTTCCTGTGCAACAGCTTCGTCATATTCTTCTTTTGTGAGATACTCCTGCTCATACATTTTGTAAAGGACAGTTTCCTGCCTTGCCTTATTCTCTTCGGGATTGTTATAAGGATTGTATTTTGAAGGATATTTAGTGATACCGATTATAGCAGCCGCTTCGGCAGGCGTAAGCTCCGATGCCGGTTTGCCGAAATAGACCTGCGATGCTGCACCTATACCGTAACAACGTTCAGAAAAAAACGCCGCATTCAGATAGTATTCAAGTATCTCTTCTTTCGTGTTGTTTTTCTGGAGATTGAGCGCACGCAGAATTTCCTCAATCTTTCGTGTCATGCTCACATCATCATCGCCCGTGAGATTTTTTACAAGCTGCTGGGTTATCGTGGATGCACCGAAAGAAGATTCACCGCCCGTAAAAAGATTGAGCACAGCATGCATCGTTCTTTTCCAGTCAACACCGTTATGTTCCCAGAATCGTTCATCCTCAATGGCAATAGCGGCATCCTGCACGCATTTAGGCATATCCGTGATGGACACCCATTCTCTGATACCCTCTTCCGTCAATGTCGCCATTTCCTGTCTTTTTCCGTTTTCATCGAGATAATAGACGTATGTCGATTGATTGTATTTGAAATCATCAAGATCGATATCAAGATTCGGACTCATGTAGTTTTTAATATAGTAGGCAAAAGCCAAAACACAGATAAGACCTGCAATAAGCATAATAAGACAGAGCGTTCCTATCACCCTGCCGACTTTTCGCAATGCGGTATTTTTATTTTTTTTGTCCTTCTTCATATTGTCAGTCACAACCATTCTCCTTCAATGCGAAGTTTCGATTATATTTTAGCACATAAAGACTTAAAAAGAAACACTATTTTAGAGAATCGTCAGTTCTTTTGAAGTCTTCATTAAATTAACTTTTTCTTCAGCAATCCAGATGACGTCTTCTATCCTTACACCGAATTTATCGGGTATGTAAACACCGGGTTCAACTGTTATAATGTTCCCTTTTTCAAGAATATCTTCAGATTTTGGCGAAAGTGAATATCCCTCGTGTATCGCAAGTCCCACACCGTGTCCGAGCGAATGGGTAAAATATTTACCCCACCTGCCAAGCGCTGTCATGGCACGCTCATACGGCTCCTTGCACGGAACGCCTGCTCCAACTGCCTCAATACCTGCAAGCTGAGCAGAAAGAACAGTATTATATACTTCTCTCATCTCATCAGTTGCGTAACCAAGTGCAAGCGTTCTTGTCATATCCGAATGATATCCGTTATACACAGCACCAAAGTCTATCGTTATAAAATCACCGTTTTCAAGTGCTTTATCTGAGGGAACACCGTGCGGCATAGATGTGTTCTTCCCCGAAATAAAAATAGTGTCAAAAGAAACACCCTCAGAGCCAAGCAGATTCATCTCATAATCAAGCCTTGCCGCAAGTTGCTTTTCAGTCACACCGACTTTAATATAATTCTTTACATTTTCAAAAGCCGCCTCTGCTATTCTCTGTGCTTTTATCATACAGTCCGCTTCAAGACTGTCTTTTACATTTCTGATCTTATTTACCGATGTGCCGAGTTTTATCCAGTTTACACAAATTTTCTGTTCCATAGCACAAAAATCCGCCACAGTAAGCGACAAATCTTCATAAGCAACGTTTTTTATGTCTTTATCACAAAAAAACTCTGAAATACGCCTATACATTCCATCTGTAACGGCAACCACCTTTACACCTGTGGTTTTTGATTTTTTCTCCGCTGCTTCGGTATATCTCATATCCGTAAAAAGAAAACATTCGCCATCTGCTGTGACAACCGTCATTCCTTCAAATGGACCGAAAGACGTAGCATATCTGCAATTTTCACCGCTTGAAAGAAGTATCGCATCTGCAGATATATTTTTACAGAGCTCTGCAATTTTCTTATATTTCATACTTTACTCCAAAAAACATTTTTATAAATTATAACCCACTCCATTCATTATGTAAATAGAAGCGGAATATATTTCATTTGAAAAGGAGTGATACAGTTGTTATTTACCGCCATGCTGACCGTACTGTCCGCAAATGTGATGTTTTTGCTCTTGCACATAAGCCAGAACGGCTCGTTTCCAAAGCCTCTTTCAAAGGACGAAGAAAAGCACTATCTTGAATTGTCGGCTGCAGGAGATATTGATGCACGAAATATCTTAATCGAGCGAAATCTGCGCCTCGTTGTACATATTATAAAAAAATATTATTCCACATCTGCCGACCATGATGACTTGATTTCTATAGGCACGATAGGTCTCATCAAAGCCATTTCAACTTTCGACTCTGCGAAGAATACGCGACTTGCCACATATGCTTCAAGATGCATCGAAAACGAGATACTGATGTATTTCCGTTCGCAAAAAAAGAGTGCCTCCGATATTTCCTTAAACGAAACTCTTGACAACGAGTCCGAGTCATCTTCTCTTTCGCTTATGGACGTTGTGAGCTGTGAAGACGATATGCTGGAAAATGTAGACCTTGCAACAAATATCAGGCTTCTTCACAAATATATGAACAGTGAACTCACGGGACGGGAAAAGCGCATTATTTGTATGCGATACGGTATAGGAGGAGAAAAGGCGTTGACTCAGCACGAAATAGCAAAAAGACTTGATATATCACGGTCATACGTTTCAAGAATAGAAAAAAAGGCGTTAACTAAGTTGCAGACTGCTTTCAATGACCATCGCTTTTGATTATTTCTCCGTCATTTGTTATCCAGATTACCTTAAAATTATATTTCTCTGCAAGTGCTTTTCCCTGCTCCATATCCATACAGAAAAGCGCAGTCGAAAATGCATCTGCCATACCGCTGTCATCTGATATAACTGTCACGGATGCATAGCGGTTTGACGGATACAGTGTTTTTATATCGATTATATGATTATAATCGTCTCTGTATCTTCTGTAAGAGCCGCTGGTAACAACGGCTTCATTTTTTGCCCTGACGGTGGTAATACTTCCCTCACCGAAAGGATTCTGTATTCCTATTTCCCATCCGTCCATATCTTTTTTATTTCCCCTGACAACAACATTTCCGCCTGCATTTATGCAAAAATCCACCATACCCATAGACACAAGCTCATCTGCAACCATTTGTGCACAAAAACCCTTTGCCGTCGCACCTACGTCAAGAAGTGTTTCTTTGTCAGTTATATAAATGCTGTTATTTTCCACTATGATTTTGTCAGTTCCGCAATGTTCATAAGCCTGAGTAAGAGTTTCATCACCAGGTTTTTCTGAGTTACCATTTATGAAGTCACGCCAAAGCTTTGTAACAGCGCCGAATGAGGGGTCAGTATACCCCTCTGTCATTTTTTGTGCATCAAGAGCAAATAAAATACCCTTCACAAGCACTTCATCTACACTTACACTCTTATTCCCCGCCTCTTTGTTTACTGTGTAAAGGTTGTTGACTTCACACTCCACAAATGCATTAAAAAGATTGGATAACTCCGTCATTTTTATTTGGAAGTAATCAAAATAAGATTCAAATTCCTCTTTACTGTCGGCATATCCGTAAAGAGTGACCACAGTATCAAAAGCATCTATAAAGGTGTCGCTGTAAAGCACCCCTTTATCTTCAGCAGCAGATATGCTTACAGTCACTTCATTCGGCAGACAAACTGCAATGTCTCCAATCTCATCAAGTCTTCCCGCATTTACGCAAATCTTATCTTTACATGTTGACTGCGTAACATAGGCCTTATCATTCTCTATTCTGATTTTGACACCATTTTTCTCTATGTGCATATCTTTTTCAAGAGAATAATATACACTTTCTCCGCTGACTGTTATTTTTACATATTTTGCAGTTTGACCGTTTTTAAGCGCTATAGCGACAACAGAGGTTAAAAGCGAAAGTGCTATTATAAGTGATACAAAAATTGTGTTTCTACTTTTCACCTAAAACTTCCTTTATATTGTTTATGGTTTTTTCCCTGCCCGGTCGGCATAAATCTATAGGTGCACCGTTTATCAGTGCCGCAGCATACCCGTCACATCCGGGATATCCGCATGCACCGCAATTATAACCCGGTAAAGCAGACCTCACCTTTTCCAATTTCTCATCGTTTTTATTTATAAATGCTGATGCCAATGACAAAATTATTCCGAAAACAAGTCCAAGAACACCAAGCATTATAACAGCATAAAACATTTAGTTCACCTCACACGATACCTGCAAATCCCATAAAAGACATAGATACAATGGATGCCGCCACAAAGGTTATCGGCATACCCCGAAATCTTTTCGGAACTTTGCTTTCTTCTATTCTTGAACGAATACCTGCAAATAGCGTCATGGCAAGTAAAAATCCCACACCTGCCGCAAATGCATTTACAAGAGAATAAAGATAGCCGTATTCCTTTGTAAAATTGAGAAGAGTTACACCAAGCACCGCACAGTTTGTTGTAATTAAAGGCAAATATACTCCCAGCGATTTATAGAGCGGAGGAAAATACCGTTTTATAATTGCTTCGGTAAGTTGAACAAGTGACGCAATAACAAGAATAAATACTATCGTTTGCAAATACTCAAGTGATAGCACTTTAAGAATATATGTCTGAACAGGCCACGTGACTGCAGTTGCAATAAGCATCACTACCGTTACGGCAATTCCCATACCCGATGCTGAGCGTAAATCCTTTGATACACCTATAAACGGGCAAATACCGAGAAATCTTGCCAGAATATAATTTTCAACAAGAATACCCGTTATCAGTATGCCGATTATTTCTTTTGCCATACTTATTCCCCTTTCGTGCACCGTCTGCAGCCGTAACAACGGTTCAGCATACCCGTAAGTGCTGCAATTATACCGTAGACAAGAAATCCGCCCGGTACTTCGGAAAACATTTTTATGCCCGGTGTTCCGATATCATATCCAAGAATAGTTCCGTTGCCGAGTATTTCTCTTACTGCTCCCATAAGTGCAAGCGCAATTATAAATCCAAGTCCCGAAAAAAGACCGTCAGTAAATGAATCAAAAACACTGTTTTTAAGTGCAAACATTTCTGCTTTTCCGAGAATTATACAGTTTACAACTATAAGCGGAATGTATATGCCAAGCGATTCATACAGTGCAGGAACATATGCCTGCATAAGCATTTCAACCGCCGTTACAAAGCCTGCAATTATCACTATGCAAAATGGTATCCTTATACTGTCGGGAATTAGTTTTTTCAAGACAGAAATAACCGTGTTTGAGCATATGAGGACTGCCGCTGCAGCTAAACCCATTCCGAGTGCATTTGACAGCGAGGTCGTCACCGCAAGTGTAGGACAGGTGCCGAGTGCAAGAACAAAAACGGGATTTTCTTTCAGCACTCCGTTTAATGCTATTTCACTTTTTTTCATTCTACCCTCCCATATGCATCAAATGCAGTTTTTACAGCCTTTTCAAATGCCCTTGAGGTATAAGTCGAGCCTGATATTATCTTTACACCCTCAAGTTCTTTTCCCACACCCTTATACTGCGAAGTGTAGTCATAATTGTCATCTGCCGCACGGCTTCCGTAACCCGATGTTTCATTGTGCTCAGTCATCCGCACACCCACTATCTTTCCGTCCGAAATGGCCGTCAGCACCACAATATCGCCTGCAAAGCCTTTTTCCTTTACAGTAAAAACATAGCCTGCACCGTTCTCCGCTTTATAGGCTGACAAAAGAGATTCTATGCCCTCAACCTCAATTTCTTCAAAACGGTCTGCCTCGGGCAAAAGTTCGCTTCTTGCCATATCCTCTTCACTCGACTGTCCTGCCTCTATGATAGGCTTTGTAAAATTGTTTACCGACGACAGAAGGAATGCCATAACAACACATACCGCAGTAAGCGCAAGAGGAGGATAAAAATACCTTTTAAACATTACTCTTTACACCTCCAAACGGCATTCTGAAGGTCATCTTATCTATAAGCGGTGAGACGATATTCATAAGAAGTATTGCAAAGGATACTCCTTCGGGATATGCGCCAAATTCTCTTATGATAACGGTAATGGCACCTACGCCAAGTCCAAAAATCACTTTTCCTCTTTCACTTACAGGCGACGTTGCATAATCTGTCACCATAAAAAACGCCGCAAGCATAAGACTTCCGGAGAAAAGATCAAAAACAGGATTCCTACCGCATAAAACCGATATAACCGTCGCACCAACAAGTGTACCTATCGGGGCACTAAGTGTTATCACCTTTCTTGCAGCAAGATATATACCTCCGATAATTATTGCAATTATGCAGGTCTCCCCTATACAGCCCAACCTGAAACCAAGAAGAAGTTTCAACAAATCACTTTCACCGCCTGCAAGCGGTGTCGCTGATGAGTTTACGGCAGGTAGGTTAATTAAAGGCTGTGCCCCCTGCCAATCTGCTATCTCTTTACCAAAAGACAGAAACAAAAATATTCGTCCCGTAACAGCAGGATTAGCAAAGTTCTCCCCTATCCCACCGAACAGCATTTTGACCACTACAACAGAAAAAACAGAGCCGACAGCCGCCATCCATAGCGGAAAGCTTACAGGCAGACTGAATGCAAGCAGAACACCTGTTACAGCCGCACTTAAATCCGTAAAACTCTGCCTGAGCCGCAGAGCAAGACAGTATACCGATTCTGACAGTACACAGGTCACAACACAAACAAGTGTAAGCAGTGCACTTCTGTACCCGAAAATCAGAACAGATGCCACAAAAGCAGGGACAAGAGCTATAAGCACATCTCCCATTATCTTTGATGTAGTTGAATCCGACAGAATAAAGGGCGATTTACGCATTTTCCGCCTCCTTTAGCATTATTTTTGATCTTCTGTTGAACTCCGTAAGACGTCTCTTTGCCGGACATACATATTCACAGCAACCGCATTCCATACAGATATTTACTTTCAGATTCTTAAGAAGTTTCACATCTCTTTTATGATAGGCACGGTCTATTGCCGCAGGTGACAGCATAACAGGACATATCCTATAGCATCTTCCGCACCTTATGCACGAGGTTTCTTTCGAATAGGTAAGTTCATCAAATGCAAGAATTGCCCCTGTCGTCTTAGTTATAACCGCATCTGTCCCCACCTCTCTGCCCATCATGACACCGCCGTCCAGAATATGCTGTGCCACGACTTTAAGTTTATCTAAAACATAAGAAACGGGCGTGCCTATAGGAAGATTAAAACATACACTATCCGAAATAAGCGGTCCTGCAAACGTAACGTATCTTGACACAAGAGGTATACCCGTTTTTGCATACTCGGCAAGTTTGGCAACGGTTGCCGCATTAAGCACGATAACCCCGCAGTCAGACGGCAATTTTTTCTCTTCAACCACCCTACCTGTGCATTCGTAGATTATAACTTTTTCTGCACCTTTGGGATATTTGTCACCAAGTATTTTTACCTCTAATCCGTACTGCGACAACTTTTCGGCACAAACGGAACTGTTTTTTTCAATGCCGATTATCTTTCGGGTTATTCCGAGAACACCTGCAATTATCTCTGCACCCTTTGCGATTTCATCTGCCTTTTGTGACATAACACATCTGTCACTCACTATATACGGTTCGCACTCGGCGCCATTAATAATAAGTGTGTCTACAGTTGCTTTAGGTTGCAATTTGATGTGTGTCGGAAAACCTGCCCCTCCCAGTCCCACGAGACCGCACTCATATGCCGCCTTTGCAAGACTTTCTCTGTCTGATATTTCGACTCTGTCAAATGGAATGTATTCGCATTTTCCGTCGCCCGATATTTCGACATAGTCACCGATACTTTTTACCGTACCCGATATGCTTGCATGGACAGGAGGTGCGAATTTCTTTTCACACTCTCCTATAACCTGCCCTATTTTAACTTTATCGCCCACACAAACTGTTGGTACACTCTTGCCGAGAGGAATGCGGACAAAGGTGGGAAACTCAATTTCTGTTTCATATACAAGACCGTTATTTTTATTACTGTTTATATGAATTCCTGCAAGATGCGACATTATTACTCCAAACTCCTTTAATGTGCGGCATAACACTTTTTAGTGTTACGGCGGTTATAGATCCCATAAAAAATCCTGATAATACAAGATACGGCAAATACCAGAAAACATCACTTGTTCCCATAATCAGACTTGATATGCAAATCTGACCTACATTGTGGGATATACCTCCCGAAATTCCTAAAAGCATATAACTTTTACATTTTGACACAGCGTACATCACAACAAGTGACAGTAGCCCTCCTGCAAGACTTATAACACCGCCCGAAATGCCTCTTGTTACCATAGCAAATATACCTTTGGATACAACTATTCCAAACGCATACGGAAACCCCATAATTTCAAGAGCAAACATTGTAACTATATTTGAAAGACCGAGTTTTACTCCCGGTATCCCGACTGACGGAACAAGACTTTCAACATACGAAAATGTTATTGCAAGTCCAAAAAGTATACCGCAAACGGATATTTTATAGGTTTTAATCATTTCTTATTGTTCCCCGCATATGATGTCCTCACAGGTTTTATATCTTTGAAAATGCCTTTTGAATAACGGACTCCGTACGTTTTTTTACTGTAAATAAGAATACAGTATACCAAAAATACCGCACCGACACCGTAGAGTCCGAAAAATCCGCCTGCAAGCACAAATATCAGCCGAAGCGGAACGGTACTGTCTATCAACGTCGGCACCATATATGATGCAACGGACGTGAGTGCAGCAACAAGCACTACCGCAGGTGAAAGCAGACCGCCGTTTACAGCGGCATCACCTATAATGAGTGAGCCGACAATGCTTATGGTATGACCGACGGGTCTCGGAAGGCGAAGACCTGCTTCACGCATCGTTTCGTATATCAGAAGTATTATCAGCATCTCGGACGTAATTCCCAAAGGTGTTCCTTTCAGCCCCTCTTTAATCGAATCGAGCCAGACACCCGCTATCAGATTCGGGTGAAATTTTACGATTGCAACAAAGATTCCCGAGCCAAGCATAGCCAAAGCGTAAGCTAAATATCTTAAAAAGCGGATTATATTGGCATATACCACTTTATAAGAATAGTCATCAAGACTGTTGAAATGGTCCTTAAACAAATAAGGAACAATGACCGCATACGGTGTTCCGTCTATCATAATTCCAATTCTTCCGTCCGCAATCTTCTGGCAAAGTGCATCCGGGCGTTCTTCGGGGACAGCCTGCGAAAAAAGTATGCTGGGATGCTCGTCGGCAACTATTCTCACCGCACCGCTTTCAAGCACGATGTCCACCGTTTTTTCCTTTAGGCGTTTTCGCAGTTCGTCGACCGTTTTCATATCTGCTCGGTCACTCATGTAAACAAGCGAACAGTTGGTCTTTGATACACTTCCTATGGGAAACTCTTCAATGCGAAGTTTATCGCTCTTAATACGGCGTCTTACCATAGTCTGATTTATCTTTATGGCCTCGGTAAAACCCTCTTTAGAGCCCATTATCTGTGCATTTTCGGTAGGTTCGCTTATAGATTTAACCATAAATCCCTGCACGCCGAGAATTATGACTTTATCCATACCATCAATCGCAACGGCAGCAAAACCCGAACACAGAGCGGTGTAAACATCCTCTATATTATCGACTTCCTTCTTTTCGCTTGTGATAAAAGCACCGCTGAAAAGTTCTTTATAAAGGTCTTTCCCGCAGAGAAAGTTCTTCTTTTCGCTGTAAATTATAAAATTTATTATTCCCTGAGTCAGCAGTTCCCTGTTGGTCATATTCTCAAATGCTATTATCCGAAAAGATATACCGCTTATTTTATTTTCAGTTATGTTAAGGTTGGGCGAATTGCCCGAAAGTTCTTTTATATAGTTTGCAGTGTTCTTGCTGTCAACAAAAATTTTCATAACATCACCCACAGGTTATTTTTGACAGCCTGATAATATTTATTCCTGCACAATGATTTAAATGCAAAAAGGAGAACGGTTTATCCGTTCTCCTTTAAAATATTTATTGAAGTTATATTCTTGCTACACCGCTTTTTCTTGCCGCTTCTGCAACCGCCGCAGCTACTGCAGGAGCAACCTTGGGATCTGTCGGTTCGATAATGATACGGTCGGGACGAAGCTCCTTCTCATCAATGAGATCTGCTATCGCATAAGCTGCCGCAACCTTCATTTCATCATTGATATCGCTTGCACGAACATCAAGAGCACCTCTGAACACACCCGGGAATGCAAGAAGATTATTGATCTGATTCGGGAAGTCGGAACGACCTGTTCCCACTACAGCGGCACCTGCCGCAATAGCCTCGTCAGGATAAATTTCGGGTACGGGATTTGACATAACAAATACCATCGGATCTTTGCTCATTGAACGAATCATATCCTGTGTAATGATACCGGGGCCCGAAAGACCGAACACAACGTCTGCACCCACCATAACATCAGCAAGACTGCCTGCAACCTTATTCTTGTTGGTAATTTTAGCCATTGCTTCTTTTTCAGGGTTAAGTCCGTCACGGCCTTCGTAGATGGCACCCTTACGGTCGCAAAGAATAACGTCTTTCAGACCGAGCGTCATAAGCAGACGTGTAACTGCAATTGCAGCAGCACCTGCACCTGAAACAACTGCTTTAAGGTCACTTATATTTCTCTTTGTAAGACGGCAAGCACCAATCATAGCTGCCGCAGAAACGATAGCCGTACCGTGCTGGTCATCATGGAATATCGGAATGTCGCATACCTCTTTAAGCTTACGTTCAATCTCAAAACAACGGGGTGCCGCAATATCTTCAAGGTTGATACCGCCAAAAGAGCCTGCAAGCAGTGAAACAGTCTTAACTATTTCGTCAACATCCTTTGAACGAACGCAAAGCGGAAATGCGTCAACATCACCAAAAGCCTTAAAGAGAACACACTTACCCTCCATAACCGGCATACCTGCTTCCGGTCCAATATCACCGAGACCGAGAACTGCAGTACCGTCAGTAACAACGGCAACAAGGTTTCCGCGACGTGTGTACTTATAGCTGAGACCAACGTCTTCACTTATTTTAAGACACGGCTCAGCAACACCCGGCGTATAGGCAACAGCGAGATCATCCTTAGTGTTTACGGGACAACGGTAATTAACCTCTATTTTGCCCTGCCACTCTTCATGTGAGATAAGTGCTTGCTTTTTGTAATCCATAATATAACTTCCTTTGTATAGATTTTTCTATTAAGATGTTATCACCTTTTTTGATAATTTGCAATATATAAGATGTATATCCAAAAAAATTCAACCAACAGTTGATTTTTTATGCTGAAATACTTATTATTTTACTTTATAGTTGAGATATATCGTGTTACAATATCAATTAGAGGGGTGAATAGCATGGAAAAATTTTGTCCGGATGCAATAAAGAAATTACGAAACAGAGACGGTATGTCTCAAAAGACGCTGAGTGAAAATCTCGGAATCAGCAACAGAGCAATCTCAAAATGGGAAAACGGTTTGTCACAACCTTCCGCAAAACACATTTACAGTTTATCTAAAATATTTAATGTTCCGATGGATTATTTTTACGAAAACCCTCAAATAAAAAAAGCAAAGCCGTCTGTATCAGGCATGAGCTCAATCGGAGAGATATATAAAATCGGAAGAGGCCCTTCAAGTTCACATACAATAGGCCCCGAAAGAATATGCAGGATTTTTAAAGCAAAAAATCCTACCGCTGACTTTTTTAAAGTTATTCTTTACGGCTCTCTTGCAAAAACGGGTAAAGGACACGGTACAGATACAGTGGTAAAAAAGACACTTCACCCCGTTCAATGCAACATAGAATTCAATTATATTGAAGAGAACATACCACACCCAAATACAATGGTGATTATTGCTTATAAGAACAGTGTTGAAATTGACAAAGAAACTTTTTTAAGTGTAGGCGGTGGCTACATAGTCTCAAAAAATGCCACATACGAGCCGCCGAAAACAGTTTATAAGCACAACAAATTTGCCGATATTGCCGAATATTGCAAAGACAAAAAAATACGACTTTGGGAATACATTCTGGAAAACGAATCATCAGAAATTGAAGCATATCTTAAAACTGTCTGGGAAACAATGAAAAACTCTATCGAAACCGGTCTTGAAATGGACGGTATTCTTCCCGGCGGTCTTGAACTTCAAAGGAAAGCTAAAACTCTGTACAACAGTCAGTATATGGGAGAATCACCCGAAACCAAAGAAAACCGCATTGTATGTTCATATGCTTTTGCCGTTAGTGAGCAAAATGCTTCAGGCGAAACAATAGTTACAGCACCCACATGCGGTGCTGCTGGCGTACTTCCCTCTGTATTGCATTATCAGCAGCAAAAGCACGGTTTTAGTGACATCCAGATTATACATGCTCTTATGACAGCCGGTCTGATAGGAAATCTTATTAAAACAAACGCATCAATATCAGGGGCGGAATGCGGTTGTCAGGCCGAAATAGGCAGTGCATGTGCAATGGCCAGTGCGGCACTTGCAGAATTGTTTGAACTGAGTATTGATAAAATCGAATATGCTGCTGAAATCGCAATCGAGCATCATCTTGGACTGACGTGTGACCCGATTTGCGGATTAGTTCAGATTCCCTGTATTGAGAGAAATGCCGTTGCCGCAATGAGAGCAATAAATGCCGTAAATTTGGCTGACTTTTTGTGGAGCACACGAAGAATTTCTTTAGACAATGTCATTAAGGCGATGAAGGAAACCGGTCACGACTTGTCATCACCTTATAAAGAAACCTCAGAAGCCGGTCTTGCAAAAATCAAGCTTTAACCTGCTCATACCATTTGAGCAGCAATTCAACTACCAGACTGTAACTTTCAGTACCTTCCTGTCCTGAAAGTTTCAAATGAACATCATTTACAAATTCACCGATTTTCGTACTTGTTCCTTCATATGAATCAATATGCTCATTGTTGATGCGCAGATCTTCCAGAACATCTTCACTGATTGTCTGTACCACCTGTGAACACTTTTCGGGCGAAGTCTCATACAAAGCATTTATGCAGTATATCATCGCTTCAAAATTTGCCGAATACTTTATCTGTGCGTCATCGGTTTCAATACATACCAGATACGCAAAAAAGTTTGCCTCATCCTCCCTTGCTACAAAAACACTGTGTGCCATTTCATGTGCCATTGTGAAAGGAATCACGAAATCAGGATTATCCGTACTTACATGTGCTTCTGCGGTAAATGGTATATATATTCCGGTTATCGAAAGATAGGATAACGGTACGGAAAAAATGCTTTTTTTCGGTCTTGCAGGTGTACCTTTCAGATAATGATACTTTTCCGAGGCGGCATCGTATGCCGCCTTAAGTTTTTGTGCGGTGTCTTCATACTCAAACTCGCCTGCAAGCTGTCTGTTTTCATTTGCCTCCTGCACGATGTGCAAGGTCAAATCATAAAGCATATCGGTATCACTTACCTGCACCCCGTCATACATCGTGTCAATGACGGGCGTCCGAAGACACGGAAGTCCGTATAATATGAGATAGATACTCAAAAGTATGCTTGCTGTAAGACATATCATACTTCCTTCTGACAGCCAGAATTCCTTATCTGTATAATTCTTCGTTTTCTTTACCTTCACTATCGAAAACAAAATCAGAAGAGGAATAAGAATTATAAGAAAAATTTCAAACAAAGAAAACGGTACAAGCGAATTTATCGCTTTCATTGGCATACTTATAAGTTCCGCCAACGGCACAAAAACATAATCTGCCGCAAGAGAAGTTATTCTGCAGGCTGAATACGAAAGAATGCACATCACAACTATTATTCCTGCCACTATAAAGCGTTTTTTTGCTTTTTTTACAGCCATTAAAATCTCACCTTTTTTATCATTCTTACAATAATATTACCACATAAAAAATACTATAGTGAATAATTTATTATTTTTTGCAACAGCAAAGCAGTTCCCCCACACTTTACAGTGTCATTCTTAAAATATTTAAGTTTTTTACACAAAAACTATTGATTATTAGTCAACTATATATTATAATAAATATAATATCAAAAAATGGAGTATTAACAACAATGGATAACATAGACAGACAGATAATCAGTATTCTTCAAAAAGATGCGCGAACACCCTTGAAGGATATTGCTAAAGAAGTGTTTTTGTCCTCCCCATCCGTTTCGGCAAGAATTGAAAAACTTCAAAACGAAGGTATAATTCACGGCTACAGTGCAATTGTCGACCAGGTTAAGCTTGGTTATCACATCAAGGCATTTATACATCTCGCTATGGAGCCGATACAAAAGCCCGAGTTTTACACTTATATCGAAAAATGTCCCTGTATTCTTGAATGCAACTGTATAACAGGCTTGTATTCAATGCTCCTTAAAGTCGTATTTACGAGCACGAATGAACTTGATGCATTTGTAAACGAGCTTCAGCGTTTCGGAAAGACGGATACACAAATCGTTTTCTCTACCCCAATCGAACCGAGAAACGTTCAGGTATTCCGCGAAACAGAAATTGAAGAATAAAAAAGACCTCCATTATCCTGACGGATATGGAGGTTTTATATTTCTTACGGACGGAGTCCCATTCCGCCTTCAAGTGTTATCGTTTCGCCATTCATAAACTTGAAATCGGGAGAAGCCAACTGTACGCAAACTCTGCCAATCTCAAGTTCGGGATCGCCGAAATGACCTGCGGGAGGCATGTGAACGTTTGCCTTGAACGCTTCAGGGTATGCCTTTTCAAAGTTTTCAAGCTGCGCTGTCCATGCAAGAGGACATACAACATTCGTATTTATTCCGTCACCTGCCCATTCTGTAGCCGCAACTCTCGAAAGACCTCTTATCCCCTCTTTTGCAGCAGCGTATGAACACTGACCGTAATTACCGAAAAGACCTGCACCTGATGCAAAGTTTATAATGCTGCCCTTCGTTTCTTTAAGATAGGGATAGCACGCCTTCATATAATAGAAGGTCGCATAAAGACCCGAATACATGGCAAGATTGAACTGTTCTGTAGTATGATCCTGTATCGTAACGCCCGAAGCCGATGCCTGAGCATTGTTGATAAGAACGTCTATTCTGCCAAACTCATCTATTGCTTTCTGTGCAACACCTTTTGCAATTTCTTCATTGTCTGCACCGTCGGAAATATCCGCCTGCAGAGCCAGAACCTTTATATTATAAAGACGCTCAAGCTCCTCTTTTGCCTTTTCAAGTTTTGCGACGTTTCTTCCCGTAATAACAAGATTTGCCCCTTCTTTAGCATAAGCAGTCGCAATACCGTATCCGATAGAACCGCATCTTCCGTCTGAAAGAACCGCATATCCTGCACCTGTAATAATGGCTGTTTTACCTTTCAAAAAACTCATATATGTATTCTCCTTTACCGCTTTTTTATATATTTTACCACGATGAACGTGTCTTGTAAATGCATAAATAAAAAACCACTTTGAAAAAACTCTCAAAGTGGTTTTTACAGTTAGTTTATTTTACGAACGTAAAAGCATCCCACGGAATATCAACAGGTGCCTTCTTGCAGATGATATCATCAATGTGAAGGAGTACCGGGAAGTCTTCTGCCTTAAGTGTACCCTTTTCGATATTGATTCTGATTGCTCTTGCAACTCTTTCTGCAACAACGAGTGATTCAAGTGTAACACCCTGAAGTTCAGCCTTTGCTTCATCAATATTGAGGCCCTTACCAAGAAGAATACCCACAAGACGTGATCTGCCGCTGTAAACAGTAACGTAAAGGTCGCCTATACCAACACCGAGATTGTCAAGTGTTGCAGCACCCTGGAACTCAAGCAGTCTGTACATTTCCTTTAAAGCCTGACCGAAGAGACCTGCCTGTGAGTTGAAGTAAAGTGTATCGTTGCCAAATCTCTTCTGGTTAACACCGATTGTAAGAGCAACGCCGAGAGCATATCCGTTCTTGAGTGCAACGGCACTTTCGATACCAATAACATCAGTTGTTATGCTTACGTGGTAATAATCTGTCTCCATAAGCTTCTTGAGATACTTTAATGTTGCAAGATCATCCCCGCAGAAAGCAACCTGTGTATGGTCATGTGCAACAAGCTCATAGCTTGTGCAGGGACCGCCTACAGCATTCAGTGAAAGTTTCTTGCCGATAGAATCAAGTTTCTTCTTCCAGAGGTCGCAATATGTAAGAAGTTTACCGTCTGCTGTATCCATAAGTCCCTTCGCTACTGTAAGAACAGGAACATTTTCAGGAATAACAGGAAGTACGTTATCGCCAAACCATTCTACACCAAAGCTACTAACGCCGCTGATTACCATATCTACGCCGTCTAAACCTTTTTCAAGATCTTCTATCTGATAGAATGATATTCCTTCCGGAAAATCTCTGTCAAACTTAGGATGTCTATTGTTTGCAAGACAACCTTCTATAATTTCTCTATCAAGGTGTGTACCTACAATTCTTACTTCGTTGCCGTTTTCTCTTGCAGGGAATGCAAGCGCTGAGCACATCATACCTGCACCAACAATTGTTATAACTGCCATTTTTCGTACTCCTTTATAATCTGTTTTTTGAACTTGTTGGAAAAGTCCGTAATTTTTCTTATATGTTATATATCCAATACTTCGGATAGTCAGGTTTTAAAGCAAACTTGATTGTTTTTATCGCTCTTTTTTCAGCAAATCTTTGAAATCCCATATTTTTTCTAAAAACTTTGTAAACAGGCTTATGAAGACACCATTCAGCAATGCACATATTACAGTTCCCGCTTTTATTCCTTCAAAGTGCCCGATACCAAAAAATGCAAATGAAAGCACTATGCTGACAAAACAACTTATGTAATCATATATCATTTTAAACTTATTTATATTCCAACCAAATTTTTGTGAGACTTCTTTAACGAACAATTCATACGCCGCAGGTGAAATATATGTATGAAACAGAAATGCAACACCGAGTGACGAAAGAGGCATACCGATAACATATAAAACACTTCTCATTGCAAATGTATTCGCAGGAATATCAGCAAGAAGTACAATTGCAACATCAAGCACAATGCCGTATATAATCGTTGTTATAAACGAAAAGAAATATGTAAGTTTCACTTTGCGAAGTAAAATCATCATACATATCAACAATGCAGCCTGAAAAACGTATTCAGCCATACCGAAAGTAAAAAACGGCAGATACTGCGACACTTTAAGATGTAAAAGATAAGCAGGTGCAACCACCATTGATAAACCGAAATCCGCCCTTTCCATAAACGCAGTACCAATCGCAAGTATAATAACACCTAAAACATATGCAAGTTCGGTGTAAAAGACTCTTTTTTTCATAAATCCCTCTCAAAAAAACAACTTCCCGTGTTTGATAAAGAAACACGAAAAGCTGTTGCACTCTTACTCTTATTTACAGTGTCTAACATCATCTGTATGCCACTATTATACCAATATTTTGTAAAAAATCAATATTTCAAACGGAAAGCACTAATAAGCGCTTGCATTCGCAAGTGATTTTTTCTTTATAATCTTAAATCTTTAAATCCCATATCCTTTGCGATACGTTCATATTCCTCAAATTTGTAGCAAAGTGTGTTTGCGCAATGGCTGTCACTTGAAAGGATAACTTTTCCGCCTTTCTCGGCAATATATTCAAGAAACTGCATCTCGGGATATGCCTCTGTGCGATATCCTCGCGAAATTGCACCCGTGTTTATTTCAAAAGGTTTTCCGCATAAAATCAATTTATCTATTGCCGACTTTGCTGCCGTAACATATCGGGGATTTCGGGTGTCGAAAAGTTTGTTTTCCTCATTAAACTTAGTACACAAGTCAAAATGACCGACAATATCCGCTTCCGTTTTGTGGGTTACGTCGCCCACTAAAGCAAAATACTGCTCTGCATAAGCATAGTAATCACCGCCGAAGAAGTTTGCAACGTTGCTTTTAAAATCTTCCTCATCACAGTCCACTTCAAAATATTTTCCGTCTTTTTTTACATAGTGTACAGACCCGATACGATAGTCGGTCTTTATATTCGGTTTGTCGGAAAAATAGTCCATTTCAAGTCCGCAAAGTATCGTGATTTTATTCGCATACTTTTCCTTTAGCTCGGCAATATCCTGTGCATACTTTTTGGTATCTTCAAGAGACATACAATAGTCGTCGGAAAATGCTGTATATGTATGACCCGAAAAACCAATCCGAGTCATTTTCAAATCAATTGCGCTTCGCACCATCTCTTCAAGTGTGTTTTTGCCGTCGCAATAGGTTGAATGGACGTGAAAATCCTCAAGAATCATTTCGTCATCTTCTCCTGCTTAACCTTGTGGTCTATTACGTGACGTGATGCAAGTTCCCTGTGGATATCCTCAAGCGAAATGCCCATCTCAATCATAAGCACCATCACGTGATAGCAAAGGTCGGCAATTTCATAAATCGTTTCCTTTTTGTCATCTGCTTTTGCCGCAATAATAACCTCGGTATTCTCCTCACCCACCTTTTTGAGAATTTTGTC
>JAZSCG010000144.1:0-5247 GCA_045602805.1 Feifaniaceae bacterium | reverse complement strand
CAGAGTGACTTCTATCTCATCGTAGGATGCACTTCTGTCAAATTCAGGGGACTGTGCAAGGTTGTCGGCACGCTTGATTGCCATTAAATCGAAAAGTGTCTCTTTACCGAATTTTGCAAGACGGCGTCGGAGAATTTTTTTATTGTTCTCTACGGGGTAGTCGTGATATTTTACAAGCGTAATAATACGGCGGGAAATTTCATTTGAAAGCTTAAGCTCCCTGCATACACGCCTTGCAATTTTCTCTGATATATCGGCATGTCCGTAAAAATGGTTTTGACCGTTTTCATCCGTACTCACGGTAAAGGGCTTTCCCGCATCGTGCAGAATAAGTGCAAGTCGTAAAATACTGTCACAGGGTGCTGCCTGTGCCGCACGGACAGAGTGCTCCCACACATTGTAGATGTGATGTATATTGTTCTGGAAACAGTTTTTCATATCCTCAATTTCGGGGATTATCTGTGATAAAAAATCGGTATGTTTTAAGAATAACTCAGCAAAGTTGCCCGAAAGGGTCTTTAAAAGCTCGGTTGCAATGCGTTCTGACGCAACGTTTTTTATGTGAGGGGCAAGTGTAGTAATTGCGTTTTCGGTCTCTTTTTCTATTTCAAAACCCGTTACGGAAGCAAATCGCAAGGCCCTCATAAGTCGCAGGGCGTCTTCGGAAAAGCGTTTTTGCGGTTCACCCACACAACGTATAACACCGTTTTTTATATCGTCCTGTCCGCCGAAAAAATCATACACCTTTTGGTGTCTGTCCATTGCAATGGCATTAACCGTAAAATCTCTGCGGGCAAGGTCCTCTTTTAAAGAAGAAACGAAGGTCACCTTGTCGGGACGGCGTGAGTCGCTGTATTTTCCGTCCTGCCTGAAAGTGGTTATTTCAAGCGGCAACGAACCAAGCATAACCGTAACTGTGCCGTGCTTAAGTCCTGTTTCGATTATTTGATAACCTTCAAAAACCTCAATTGTCTGCTTAGGAAGGGCAGACGTTGTTATATCATAGTCGTGAGGCGTGATACCCCGCAGAAAATCACGTACACAACCGCCGACAAGATATGCCTCATATCCGGCATTTTCGAGAAGTTCAAGTGCATCAAGGGCACGTGTGTCAATTTTCATTTTAGTACAAACAGGTCAGCATTTTTGCCGCCTCTCCTCTTGTGATATTTCGGTTTGGTTTTAGCGTACCGTCATCATAGCCTGAGATTACCGACAGTCCCGTAAGTTCGGCAAGATAGGGAGATGCCCAGACGGGCAAATCGTCAATATCGGTAAACTTTGCCGTACCGTCCATATAATCTGTTTCAATTGTCCTTCCGAGTATGGTTATTACCTCTGCTCTTGTAACGACAGAAGTCGGATTAAATACGGTAGTTCCGTCGAGTGCGACGCTACCCGTCATTATACCCAATGAATATGCCGCACGGATATAGGGCAGAGCCCATTCTGCCATAAGTTCTGTATCCGAATAGGGCAAAACGGTGTCGTCGTAGAGCGATGTGTCGACACCGAGATAGGACACCGTCATTTTGGCAAATTCCTGCCTTGTTATACTGTTATCGGGATAGAAATTGCGGGTATTATCCGACATAAGTTCGCCGCCTGCAACACCCATTCCGTAGAGATATGCGGCAAAGGGGTCTGCCCAGTGACCTGTTGTGTCAGTAAATACAGACGAAGTCTTGCCGACTGTGATGTTCTGCGACACACGAAGTGTATAGCCTCTTTGTGCGCTCACATCAGCAGATATTCTGTGCAAACCGTCCGTAAGCGAATATGATGCCGTATATATACCGTTTTCACCTGTTAAAGGGGTTTCTTTTCCGTCTATAAACAATTTTTGTGAGGTGTAAATGCCCGAAATTTCAAGCTTTGCCGATGTGTCATCTGCGGTAAGGGTTATTATCGGGTCAGCGGCGTAGGAAATCGTGACGGGAAGAGTCGCAGTATGTTCACCGCAGGTTACGGTGACTGTATCGGACCCCTCTGTTTCGGGTGCAGTGTAGACACCGTCAACAACGTTTTCGGAAAAAGTGAAAACACCCTGGTCGTAATGATAACTGTTTATACCGCCCTCTGCGACGCCCGTGATTTCAACGGACTGTCCCGGTTCGATGGTGAGAGCATCTGTTTTATTTCCGTTTACTGCAACTGCAACCGTGTAGGGTGCTTCAACTACCGCAACGGTTGTCTCACCGGTAAGACTTCCCGATTTTGCCGAAATTACAACGTTTCCCGCCTCAGTGGGAATGAAAACATTGTTATCTACCGTACCGCCTTCGGATGAGAAGGTTACATCACCGATTTCAGCAGGTGCGTATGTTTCGTCGTAGCCGACTGCAGAAAGAGTTACCTTTGTACCCTTCAGAACGGTGGGGTGGTCTGTGTTTATTGCGATGCCCTGTGCCTTTTTGCTGCCTTCCACAGAAGAAACAAGCAGAATATAGTTTGCGCAGGGTCTGGGCTTGCCGTCAGACGGGGAGTTTATAAGGGTTGCCTTGTCGGCACCTGCAAACGATACAGATATTGCAGTCGAGCCGCCACCGTCAAGATTTATGGCATCTACACAGCCGAGTTCCAAAAGCCTCTGTGCAACGGTTGTAACGGATGCACCGACAGAAAAAGATGACTGTCTGCCGTCAAGCGTGTAGAGAAGAATGGTACCGTCAGCCTTGATACCAAGTGCGGTACGTGGTGCTTTTGCCGTGTCGGGACTTTCAATAACACGTCCGTCTTTGAGTATAATGTCACCGCCGCCGACTGCATATTTTGCAGTCATAAAGTTTTTGTCTGCGACGGTTGCACTTATTTCAATGACGTCACCTACGGCAAGTGAGGCAAGAACGTCTCTGTACTTCTGGTCAGCGTTATTGTCGACTGTCAGTATCCAGCATCCCTCGGGAATGGCAATCGCACTTTCACTGGGGAAAATATCTTCGATTGTTGCCGTAACGGTTTGTCCGAGTGAAAACACGCTCTCTGCGGCAGGTCGAAGAACAACGTCATAACCGGGCGTTGTCGTTCTGGTTGAAGCAGAGAAACGTTCGGTCAGCAGATATATGCCGTAGGGCTGGCGAAGCTTGTTTACATGGTCGATTTTATAAGTATTTTCGCCAACCGTCATCGAAGCGGAAAAGGCGGGTGTGCCTATATAAGCCGTACCGTCCTCATAAAAAGCAACTGCATTTTCCGTAGTGCAGGAGGCATCAATTATACCGTCATTTATGAGCATACCTAAAGGCAGACCCGTGTTATAGGAAAAAAAGTCGGCATTTATTGCGGCGTGTACCCTGTACCCCTCTTTTTCGAGATTTGCAGTAACTGTTTCTATCGTCGAACGGCCGTAAAGTCTGTTGCCGTAATACATAATGGGATATACAGATGTGTTCGGAGTATACAAAACGTACTTTTCCGACTGTTTATGTGTTCCGTTGTAGAGATTATTCTGTATAAGGGTGGTACCTTCACCTATGGTTGTGCTGCGCTGAATATGGGCGTACCCTAATTCTTCCAGAGCAAAGATATTTATGTTAAATGTAAATATAAGTGTCACACACAGAAATATGCACAGGATTCTTTTTCTCAAAATCGTTCTCCTTAAAAAAGTATGATTTAATTATAACAAAAACAGAGGTGTTTTAACACCCCTGTTTATCTATTTCCTTAATTTGCTTTTTAAGCGCCATTATCTCGTGCTCAAGACGGCATATTTCCTGTGCAACGGGGTCGGGAATGTTTACCTGGTCGATATCGTCGACACGCTGACCGCCGAGCCTTACAATTTTTGCAGGCACGCCTACCGCCGTACAGTTGTCGGGCAGGTCGTTAAGAACAACCGCGTTGGCAGCCACCTTAACGTTGTTGCCTAAAGTGCAGGGACCGAGAACCTTTGCACCGCTTCCCACCATTACGTTGTTGCCGAGAGTGGGATGACGTTTTCCCACGTCTTTACCCGTACCGCCCAGCGTACAACCCTGATAGAGCATACAGTTGTCGCCGATAATCGTAGTTTCACCTATGACTATACCGCTGCCATGGTCAATAAAAAGCCCTTCGCCTATCTGTGCAGCGGGGTGTATTTCAATATGGGTAAAAAACCTTGTTATTTGTGATATAAGGCGTGCTATAAAACGCAAATGTATCTTCCACAGAAAATGAGAAACCCTGTGCCACAAAAGTGCGTGAACGCCCGGATATAAAAAGAAGATCCCCAGACTGCTTGGCGCAGCAGGGTCCTTTGCTCTGACAGCTTTTATGTCTTTTATAAGCCCCATATTTTACTCCTGAATTACTTAATAAAGAGATTATATAATCTGAGAGGCGGTCTGTCAAGACCGCCTCTTTCACCGTTTTAATTGCAACGGCAGGATGATGAGTTACCGCACACACCGCAACCGCATACGTAAAGCAGGATTGCAGCAACAGCAACGAGAAGAAGTATGTTGTCACAGTCGAAAAGATTACCTAAACAGCACATAGTAAGCCTCCTGAAAAAGATTTCAATACATACTATGCGTCCGTGTAAAATGCGTGACTATTCTTCTTCGGTAAAAAATTTACGCCGTTTTCCTATCTGTGGTTCTTTATAGCCTGCAATACCGCTTCGGCAGAGTGCACCGAAAAGCTTTGCTTTTATATCCTTGTTTTCTTTTCTCATATTGTTGATAAGATCTGCGACTTCGGCACGCTTTGTCACACCGTCTGCCTTGCAGGGATTTTTACAGACGGGAAGCCTCATATGCGAGGCAAAGCCTTTAATATGGCTTTCGGGAACATATATAAGGGGCCGAATTACCGTTATATCCGACTTTGAAAGATATGTCACGGGTGAAAAGCACGACAGATTACCCTCGTAGAGAAGTGACATCATAAACGTGTTTACCACGTCGTCAAAATGGTGACCGAGAGCAAGCTTGTTGCAACCGTTATCCTTTGCTGCGTTGCTTAAAGCGCCCCGTCGCATATTGGCGCAGAGTGAGCAGGGATTTTTCTCCATTCGTTCATCAAAAATTATCTGTGCAATATCCGTTTTGACGAGGATAAATTCCACGTCAATTTTCTCGCAGAACTCCGCAAGAGGCGAAAAATCCGCCTCGGGAAAACCCATATCAAGAGTTATGGCACAGACTTCGTATTTATAAGGATAAAATCTTCTCATTTCGGCAAGATCGGATAGCAGGGCAAGCGAATCCTTGCCACCCGATAGACCGACGGCAATCTTATCACCCTGTGCTATCATTTCAT
>JAZSCG010000143.1:0-20775 GCA_045602805.1 Feifaniaceae bacterium | reverse complement strand
TTCTGCAACTTCGTCAACGTCATCACTTTCCGCCACTATAACACCATCATCTGACAGCAGACCGTGTTTTTCTATAAGCGATATCGTTTCATCAACAAAACCTTTTCCGTAAGGCGGGTCAAGAAAAATCAAATCGTATTTTTTTTTGGACAAAGCGAGAAATAACAACACTTCTTTAAATTCAAGCGTTGCTTTACTGTCAAGTCCGGTTGCTTCAAGATTATACTTGATTACCGCAAACGCATCCCTTGCCTGTTCAACAAAGGTACAGTGCTTCGCACCCCTGCTGAGTGCTTCAATACCCATCTGACCGCTTCCCGCATAAAGATCAAGCACATTTGCATCAACCGTTTTATCAAACAACGTAGAAAAAACCGCTTCTTTTGTGCGTTCTGTCGTCGGTCTCGTTGCCATACCTTCAAGTGTTTTTAATTTTTTACCTCGGGCAAGTCCCGTAATTACTCTCATCATATAAGATTATAATATAGTTTTCTTTATAAAAAATCAATATCTCTTAAATATTTTTCAAACAGTCAAGTATTTCCTGAGCCTGTTTCAAGCTAAATCCTTTAAGTTCTGCAATATCCCTCGCATCTGCCTTTTCAATATTAGCAACTGAACCAAACGCTTTTATAAGAGCTGATTTCTTCGCCTTTCCGATACCGGGAACAAGATCAAGTTTACTCTTTATAAGAGTATTGCTTCTTCTCTGTCGGTGGAAGCCTATTACATATCGATGTACTTCCTCCTGCATTTCAGCAGCAAGCCTGAACGCAGGTGATGTCATTTTCAGTTCCACAACACCGCTTTTTGATATTATTGCTCTCGTTTTATGAAATTCGTTTTTAACAAGTCCGAAAACTTTTACAGGTACACAAAGTTCATTTACAACAGAGAGCGCCGTATTAAGTTGTGATTCACCACCGTCAACAAACAAAATGTCCGGCAAAATCTCAAAACCGCTTTTTTTAACAAGGTAATTTTCAAAACGTCTTGTGAGCACTTCTTTAATTGAAGCGCAGTCATCAGCGCCCTCAAAGGTTTTTATTTTAAATTTTTTATAATCTTTTTTGCTCTTTTTACCGTCGATATATGTGACAATTGCCCCCACATTTTCCGTACCTGCCGTATGAGAAATATCTATTATTTCGATTCGTCTCGGAATCCCTTCAAGCAAAAGTACCTCTTTCATCTGACTGAGAGCAACCACTGCCTTTTCTTTCTCCGACTCGATATGACAGAGTGCATCTGCAGCGTTTTTCTGTGCAATATCACATATTTTTTTGAGCGGACCCCTCTGCGGTACAATAACCCTGACCTTTTTTCCACGTCGCTTTGAAAGATAGGATGAAATCATATCTTTCTCAGAACATTCATACGGAAGCACTACTTCCGGAGGTATAACCTGAAAACTGTCATAATACTGATATATAAAACTTTCAAGTCCTGCCTGTCTGTCAGCAAAATCCTCAGCAGAAAACGGAAAAACTCTTTTCGCCGTTATTTTCCCTCCACGGACTGCAATAAAAGAAACCACCGCTTTGGCTACGCCTATATTTACACCGATAACATCCCTTTCTTCACTCGGTGCACCTACCACCATCTGACTCTCGGAAAGCTTTTTTATTGCCATTATCTTATCTCTTATACGAGCAGCCTTTTCATATTCAAGTTTTTGTGCTGCCAAATTCATGTCAGTTTCAAGAACGGATACTATTTCCGATTCAGCACCTTTAAACAGTTTTTCCGCCGATGCTATTCTTTCTTTATATTCATCGGTTGTTACTTTTCCCGTGCACACACCGACACAATTTCCTATATCATACTCTATACATGCGCGCATCTTCCCTATATCAGCAGGAAACTTTCTCGAACATGACGGTATTCCGAAAACTTTTCTTGCCGTGTCTGCGGCAAGAGTTATATTTCCTGTAAACGGACCGAAATACTTGCCCCCGTCATCCTCACGCTTACGGGTTATTTCTATTCTTGGATAATCCTCACTTGTAATTTTGATGTAAGGATACGCTTTATCGTCTTTTAAAAGTATATTGTATTTAGGTTTATATCTCTTGATTTCAGCGCATTCAAGTATCAATGCTTCCATTTCGTTAGATGTAATGATATAGTCAAAATCATATACATTCGACACCATTTTGTAAACTTTGGGCAAATGATTGTCTATCGATTTAAAGTAAGAAGAAACACGGTTTGGCAGTATCTTTGCTTTACCGACGTATATTATCTTACCTTCTTTATTTTTCATGTAATACACACCCGGTTGCCTGGGTAGGGAATTTGCCTTTCCCTTGAGTTTTTTTATCCTGTCAAGTTCCATTCTTCTCACCTTCTTTCCAAATTAATTATAGCAAAAAAGGCTGCAATTCTGCAGCCTTTTTTCAGTTAGTCTAAGTTTGAGTTAATAAGTTCAGCAAGTTCATTAACTGCTGCTTCTTCGTCAACACCCTCAGCAACAAGAACCATATCATCGCCATGCTGAATACTGAGCGAAAGAACACTAAGTAAACTCTTGGCATTTACATTATGATTATCCTTTTCTATTCTTATTGACGATTTAAATTCATTCGCCTTACGAATAAAATATGTTGCGGGTTTAGCAAAGAGACCGACCTGATTAGTCACAGTAACGGTTTTTTTGAACATAAATTACCTCCACGCAAAAAATACCTATAAATGCATATTACTATATATAATATTTAAAGTCAAATAAAATTTGTTGCAAAAAATAAATTTGTATACTCTGAACTATTTTAGCAGTTCTTCATAAACTCTTTCTGTATTTTTTGTCATAACCTCAGCAGTAAATTTTTCGTTATATAATCTCAATGCGCCACTACTCATTTTTTCATATAATTGTCTGTCCGAAATAAGTCTTTCTATTGCATCTGCCATAGCAAAAGCATCACAAGGTTTAACAACAAATCCCGACACACCATCTTCTACAACACCCGAGTTTCCTCCGGAATCAGTTACAACACAAGGCTTTTTACAGCTCATGGCTTCAACAAGAGCAAGGCTTGTTGCTTCACAGCCGTATGAACAGTTAAGTTCAACGTCGCATATTGCCGTCAATTTTTCCACATCGGTTATAAAACCGACAAAATTGACACAATCTTCAAGACCTCTGTTTTTGACCTCTGTCCGAAGTTCTTCCTCCAAAGACCCCGTTCCCGCAGCAATGAATTTAATCTGTCTGCCACGCTTTTTCAGTTCTTCAGCGGTATCAACAAAATAGTAGTGTCCCTTACCTTCTTCAAGACGTGCTACAAGTGCACACACAAATTCCCCGTCTTTTATACCGAATCTTTCTTTAACACCCGGAATTTCAGCATCTTCAAGAGTCTGTATAGGTTTAGTTCCGTTTAAGATGACAACTATTTTGTCACCTTTGACACCTGTCTGTGCAAGATTATCCTTTGCCGCCTCCGCAACTGCGATAATTTTGTCGCATGTCAAAGTATTCACCAGACCGTTAAGATGTTTAAACGGAAATACTGTAAGCATTTTTTTTGGCGGATACACCGTGTGTCTGGTAAAAACTATTCCTTTGACACCGCATATACGACCTGCTATTCTTGCTGACATACATGCATTTGTATGTACAATATCGGGTTTATATTCCTTTATTATCTTTACAAACGATTTAATTGTCTGCAAAGAGAGTGACTTTTCGGCAATCCCCTCTACTTCACATATGTTAAATCCAAGTTTTTCAATCCTCGGTTTAAGCAGACTGCCTGTCGGAACTGCAACAAGAATGTCAAACTTTTCTCTGTCACACATTTCAAGGTAACTCAATATTACACGGCCCGCACCGCCTATATTGCTATCGCTTGAAACAAGCAGTATTTTTATCATTTCTTCTCACCGCCATCGGGAATTGCAACTACCTCATTAACGCTTATTATCTTACCCTCTGTTATAACTTTCTGTGTAGAGATAGATAAACTGCTGTTGGGTGCAACAAGTTTATTACCGTTAATATAGGAGCCCTCGTCGTTTATTTTCCCCGTAGCATCAAAAGTGATATACACATCATATCTGCCGGGGCTTTCAAGAAGCACTGCTTTTGCCGTACCGTCCTCTGTCTGCGTTCCGTCAAGTTTGACCGTCTCGTATGACGGTTCATACCTTACTTCGCTTATCTCGCCAAGCAGATTACCTGTTTCTCTGTCATAGATACTATCACCTACAGAAAACGCATCTACCGTGTATATTCTTACACCCTCAACCTTGACGGAAACTTCCATTTTTGAAGGTTCACTTACCGACAGCGTATTTGCAAAAATATTGCTTCTGAAGCAGTACGCCACTACCAAAACCGTAATGACAAGAATAACAACAACATCAAGAATGTTGAATTTCATCTTCTTTCTTGTATCACTCATTTTTATTCCTCCACAACATCAACTGACAGACAGTATCCCGTGCCTACATAATTCTTACTCTGTACACTGATTCCCTTACCTACAGCCACTCTGTAACTTCCGACATTTATCGCTTCTTCAGTAACATCTGCATACGCTTCTATGGTAAGCAAAAGTGAATATCTGCCTTCCATTTCAACACTTTCAAGTTTTCCCGAAACAGTATTGTAAATACTGACCGTATAAGGCACTTTATCAATAGCAGAAACAACTCCTATTTCGCTTTTTCCCACACTGTCAAGCACTTTATCTCCAATTTGTATCGAAGAAAACTTATCTTCAGTAAGATTCTGCATTTCAACAACATACTGTATTCTGTTCTGCACGCCCGTGTCTGTATCATTTCTTCCCATAAACCACACAATGCCCACTAATATAAGTGCCACGATGGCAATTATGAAGAAATCAAAGAAATTAAACTTCTTTTTCACATTCATTATCTTATCCTGCCTTTCAGTCTGTAATCTCCTATATTTTCTCTTTCTGTACCCCATTCTCTGTAACCACTTCTATAGAGCGATGTTGCAAGTCCGAGAACCATCCAGAAAAGTAGCGTTATTCTGTAATTGTACCACGTATAATCGGTAAGGCTCTGTACCAGATATCCGCCTATGCCTGCCGCAATAGCTATTGCAAGAGAACGTATTTCCCACATTTGAATGTTTTTGTATGTATTGAGTGTCATTTTAAAGAAATACAAAACAATGCACAAAAATACACATATTCCGACAACACCCATTTCAGTTGCTATCTGTAGATACAGATTGTGTGCATGTTGCGCATAACTTGCGCCACTCAGTGCATAAGCCGGATATACCGACAAAAATGCCGTCGATCCGCTTCCGATACCCGATGGCCAGAAGTGTTCAAGCATTCTTATCGTTCCCTGCCAGATGCTGACCCTGTACGATGTTGATGTATCAGCAATATTTCCTATACTTGTCACACGGTTAAGTATGGATGCGGGCACAAATTGAACCAAAAACGGCGAAAAAGCAAGACCGACCACACCAATCTTCGCCCATATTTCATCGTAAAGCACAAGAAATACCACGATTGCCAAGGCAAATCCAAGCCACGCACCTCTTGAATATGTAAATATCAGTGCTGCACCCATCGCAAGTGCTGAAAAGAGCGAGAGATATTTAACAAAGCCTTTTCTTGTTGCAAAAAGAGCTATTGCTATAGGCAGGACAATTATAAGAAATTCTCCAAAAACATTGGGATTGTCAAAAGTTCCTATTACACGGGCCTCAATATCTGAAAACATTGCGGTATCCACCCATATAAGGGATGCTTCAAAACCCATTACATTCTGGTATATTCCGACAAGTGCCGACAAAGTGCCTGCCGCTACCAGCGATACGGAAGCTTTACTAACCCATTTATAAGTATTGAGTGAATTTGCCGTCACAAAATACATCATTATAAACAGTAAAAACATTGCAACGGTCTTACAACTGCTCATCATATTGACCGAGCCCACTCCTCCGAGAACAAGAAGTATGAGTGCAAAGAACATAACGCATATATCCATTTTATAAATCTTGATATAGCGTTTGCCTCTGATAAGTTTCACCGTAAAAGCAAATCCAACTGCAACAGTAGCAAGTGTTATCTGCACAGTTGAAACAAAGGGCAATGCAAAAAAGCACAATATGACGCCTATTTCGGGATTACACATTATCATTACCCCTATGCAAACCGCCACAACTGCCAAAGCAAGATATTCAATCGGCACAAAAAATGTCAACAGTCCGACAATAATGCCAACTAAAGCCATAAACAGAGTACTTGATTCTTGTTTAGCATCACTTTCAGCAATTTGTGATTTTCTTATTCCCAGCATTCTGAAAAGCAATGCAGAAACCATTACACTGTTATGAATTTCATTACAAAGCGGTTGTTTAGACAGCAATGTTGCAAGCCCTGCAAGAATAAGCAACAATGACACCCATGATGAATTTAATGCCATTACCGCAGAAATATCTGCACCTGTTTTTATGACCGTTATTGCAAATGATATTACTCCGCAAAAACAAAATACCACGCCGTAAGACTGGAGATTTATCATCAGCAGTCTGTCCTTGATTTGAATCAGAGCATTATATATTTTGCTTTCTTCAAGATTTTTTGTTACTGCCCAGCAAATTCTCTTTATTTTACTTACAACAGTTTCAAGAATTCTTGCTGTGGCACTGTTCGAATACAGTTCATCATTTGACGGATAAGCACATAAAAATCCGATTAACAAAGACATTTGCATCTGCTTTTTAATCCAGCCGGCAATTGCATTGACTGTATGAGAAAATACACTTGTGTCATACATTCTTTTGAATAAGTTACTTCTTTTCCCCATGAACACGCCAGCCTTTCTCTTTCAAATATAAAATGTCCTCTTTTGTAAGTTTGTCTTCTTTGAGCAGATCAGGCCGTCTTTCAAGAGTAATATCAAGTGCTTGTTTCCTTCTCCACTCTCTTATGTTTTTATCATGGCCCGACAGAAGAACTTCAGGAACAAGCATGCCTTTATAATCCGCAGGTCTTGTGTAATGAGGATACTCCAGAAGACCACTGTAAATGCTCTCGTCCTCGTAACACTCTTCACCGCCGAGAACACCTTCTATCATTCTTGACACACTGTCCACGACTATCAGTGCAGGCAGTTCACCGCCTGTAAGTACGTAGTCGCCCACAGAAATTTCTTCGTCCACGAATTCATCTATTATCCTCTGGTCCACACCCTCATAATGCCCACAGAGTAGCGTAATACCATCTTTTTTTGATAATTCGATTGCTTTTTGCTGATTAAAAACTTTACCCTTAGGCGACATATATATAACGTACGGTTTTTTGCCCGTTTCTTCGCAAATTGCATTAAGCGCCGCCTCTACAGGCTGTACCGCCATAACCATTCCCCTGCCGCCACCGTACGGATAGTCGTCCACCTTGTGGTGTTTATTGTCAGCATATTCCCGAATATCAGTAACTTTCACTTCGATTGCGCCGCTGTTCTGTGCTCTTTTAAGAATGCTTTCACCCGTCACGGCTTTACACATATCGGGAAATAATGTTAATATGTCAAATCTCATTCAAACAATCCCTCTATAGGTCTGATGTACATAACACCTTTTTCAAGGTCTACATTTTTAACTATGTCTGCTATACCGGGTATGTAATAATTCTTACCGTCTTCGCCATTTACGGTGTAAACATCGTTGGAACCGGTCTGAAATACTTCCTTAATAACACCATATTTTTTACCGTTATCAACGTCTGTCACATCAAGACCTACAAGGTCATCAATAAAATATACACCGTCGTCAAGCGAAACATCAGATTTATCTATATAAACCGTTTTATTTAAATAAAGAAGTGCATCATCTATACTTTCTATGCCTTTGAACTTGACTATAACACCCTGTTTGTGCACACGTGCTTTCTGTACCTCAAGTTTAGTTCCGTCCTTCAAAAACATAGACTTAAAGGAAACTAAAAATTCAGGCGTATCTGACCACGCATCAATTTTTACTTCCCCTTTTATCCCATGAGTTTTTACAATTTTTCCTGTTTCGAGCAACTTCTCCATAATTACCTCTCAAATAAATAGTCCAAAGGGGACGACACCGCCGTCCCCCGCAAAACTATTCTAATCAACTATGTCAACAACAACCTTGACATCGTCTTTAGTTGCGGCAGCCTTCATAAGCGTTCTTATCGCCTTAGCAATTCTGCCCTGTTTGCCTATAACCCTTCCCATATCGCCTTCGCCGACACGGAGCTCAAGAAGAATCGTTCCATCCTCCTTGGTCTTTTCCGTAACCGAAACTTCTTCAGGCTTGGAAACGAGGTTAGAGGCAAGTGCTTCAAGCAGTTCTTTACACATAATTCCTCCGATTAAAGAATACCGTTCTTTTTAAGTAAAGATTTTACGGTATCTGTAGGCTGAGCACCGTTAGCAATCCAAGTCTTAACTTTATCAGCATCAACATTGAATTCAACGGGTTCCTTAAGAGGATCGTATGTTCCGAGTTCCTCAATAAATCTACCGTCTCTGGGGAATCTTGAGTCTGCTACGACAACACGATAAAAAGGTGCCTTCTTTGCGCCCAATCTTCTGAGTCTGATTTTTACTGCCATTTTGAATTTCACCTCCAATAATTATCTTTATATACTTAATTCAGTACACACATCTTAAAACGGGAATCCCATTCTTCCCTTTTTCATCTTTCCTCCGGAAAGTTGTTTCATCATCTTTTTCATCGCATCAAATCGTTTAAGCAGGCCATTCACTTCCGAAACCGAAGTTCCGCTTCCTGCCGCAATTCTCTTTCTCCTGCTTCCGTTGATGATGTCAGGGTTTTCCCTTTCTTTTTTGGTCATTGAACTTATTATTGCTGACACTCGGTCAAGTTGCTTTTCATCAACCTGTGCACCTTTTAATGCACCTGCATTCATACCGGGTATCATACCAAGCATATTTTCAATGGGACCCATATTTTTTATCTGTTCCATCTGATCCAGAAAATCATTGAGATCAAATGTCTGCTCACGCATTTTCTTTTCAAGTTCAAGCGCTTTCTTTTCATCAAAAGCAGCTTCAGCTTTTTCTATGAGCGACAATACGTCGCCCATGCCGAGTATTCGGTTTGCCATTCGGTCGGGATGGAAAACTTCAAGCGCATCCATCTTTTCACCGGTACCGATAAATTTAATCGGCTTTCCCGTGACGTATTTAACCGACAGTGCAGCACCGCCTCTTGTATCACCGTCTGTTTTGGTGAGAATCACGCCTGTGATATCGAGTTGTTCATTAAAGGACTTTGCAACATTGACAGCATCCTGACCCGTCATCGCATCGACGACAAGAAATATTTCCGAAGGTGATGTAAGCTTTTTTATATCACCGAGTTCTTCCATAAGTTCGGTATCTATATGCAAACGGCCAGCCGTATCAAGAATAACATAATCGTTGCCGTGCTTTTTAGCATGTTCTATAGCCGAAAGTGCAATCTTCTGTGCCGAAGTACCTTCGGGCATTGTAAAGACAGGCACTTCAACGCTTTCACCTACTACCTGAAGCTGTTTTACCGCTGCCGCTCTGTAAATATCACACGCAGCAAGCAGAGGGCGTTTACCCTGCTTTTTCAAATGAAGAGCAAGCTTTCCGCTGTGAGTAGTCTTACCTGCACCCTGCAAGCCGCACATCATTATAACGGTAGGAAGTGATGAGGAAACATTTATCTTACTGTGAGTAGAACCCATTATCTCACACAATTCGTCATTAACTATTTTAATGACCTGCTGAGCGGGTGTAAGGCTCTCAAGCACTTCAGCGCCGCATGCGCGTTCGCTGACTCTGCCGACAAATTCCTTTACAACCTTGATATTGACATCTGCCGCAAGAAGTGAGAGTTTAACCTCCCTCATAGCCTCTTTGATATCAACTTCTGTGAGTTTGCCCTTACCCCTTAACTTTTTAAATGTTGCATTCAGTTTATCTGCAAGAGATTCAAAAAGCATTATCCAAGTACCTCAACTGCAATATCGTGAATTTCGTATGCTTTGGAATTGATTGCACGGGACATAAGTGTTTCATTGTTGATTTCTACTATTTCATCTGAAATCTTACCCATCTTCCCGATAGCTTGATTTAGTTTTTCAATTTTCCCTATCAAACCAAGTTTTTCTTCAAGTTCAACCATATACTGCTCGCCCCTCTTGATAGAGTCACGAACACCCTGACGGCTGATATTCTCATGCTCTGCAATTTCAGCGAGAGAAAGATCTTCGTTATAGTAGAGTTCAAGCACACCGCGCTGATTGTCGGTAAGTATGTTACCGTAGTAGTCCAGCAAAAGAGCCATTCTCATATCCTTTTCCTTCATTCCAGCGCCTCCTGTAAAGTGTTTTACTTTTACACCAAATGATTATACTGTAAAGGCGACGAATTGTCAAGACAATTTCGTCGCCTTTTTTTATTTAATTTCTACAATTGTTACTCCGCTTTCACCTTCACCGTAAACGCCAAGTCTAAAACTTCTCACATGCGGATGATTTTTAATAAAATTTGTCACTCCTGCACGTAAAGCACCCGTACCTTTACCGTGAATTATCCGTACTGAACCGATACCCGTCATTGCCGCATTATCAAGAAACTTATCAAGTTCAATAACTGCCTCATCGACCATTTTACCTCTGAGATCAATTTCCATTACAGCAGTGTCAAGTCCACTCTTTTGCGGTTTTCTGACATTTGAAACAGGAGGTTTCTTTCTGACATCTTCAACAAGCTTGACATTTTTCATGGGTACTTTGACTTTGATGCTTCCCATCTGTACCGTTATTTCACCCTTTGAGTCAGGCATCGACAGTACTGTTGCATGTTTATTCATACTCGGTATTTCAACCGTATCCCCAAGTATAAGCTGTCTGGGAAGTTCATAAGTTTCCTGCTTATCCACAGGGTCAACCGTATCATCAAGTTGTGAGAGTTTGCCTCGAAGCTTTGATTTGCTTTCATTTACTTTTTTAGCAAAATCTGCCGCTTCCTTCTGTCGCTTGAGTTCATCAAATTCAGCCGACATATCCTCATAGAGTCTTTTTGCTCTTGACAGAACACGTTTAGCTTCCTGGCGAGCCTTTGCAACTTCTTTATCCTTCTCTGCCGAGAATTTTTCCATCTGTTCATCAAGTTGTGCCCTGTCTAAACGAAGTTTATATTCAAGCTCTGCAGCAGCTTTACGCTGACTTTCCATTTCCTGCCTCTTTTCTTCAAGGTCGGAAACTATTTTTTCAAATTCAGAGCCCTCTTTGCTGACATAACCCTTTGCCGCTTCAATTATCGTATCGTCAAGGCCGATTCTTTGTGAAATTGCAAAAGCATTTGATTTACCAGGTATGCCGACGAGCAGTTTATATGTGGGTCTTAATGTTTTTACATCAAATTCACAGCCGGCATTTTCAACTCTTGGTGTCTGCACAGCATAGTTTTTGAGTTCAGCATAGTGAGTTGTCGCAACAATCTTAGCGCCAAATGACCTAATGTACTCAAGAATTGCAATGGCAAGTGCCGCACCCTCAACAGGGTCGGTGCCTGCACCAAGTTCGTCTATAAGAACAAGACTGTCAGCATCGGCTTTCTTTGTTATATCAACAATGTTTGTCATATGTGATGAAAACGTTGAAAGCGATTGTTCTATACTTTGCTCATCACCGATGTCGGCAAATATATTCTTAAACACGGCAAGACTGCTACCCTCATCAAATGGCACAAACATACCCGACTGCATCATCAAAGTGAACAGACCAACCATTTTCAGAGATACCGTCTTACCTCCCGTATTCGGACCCGTTATGACAAGCAGATCAAAATCACCGCCCAGACTCACGCTTACAGGTACAACTTTGTTTTTATCTATGAGCGGGTGTCTGCCGTTTACTATATTTATAAAACCTTTGTCATTAACAATCGGCTTGAATGCCTTTTGTTTATATGCAAGCTTTGCCTTTGCAAAAATAAAATCCAGAATAACTATGAGTTCATAATTGTTTTTTATCTTGTCGGAAGCATCTGCCACTTCAGCCGAAAGCTCCGCTATTATACGGTCTATCTCGTCCTGCTCCTGTGATTTCAAAACACGAAGTTCATTATTCGCTTCAACAACTCCCATAGGTTCAATAAAAAGTGTTGAACCGCTTCCTGATATATCGTGAACAAGACCTTTAATCTCTCCCCTGAACTCTGCCTTTACGGGCACAACATATCTGTCGCCTCGCATAGTTACAATGGGCTCCTGCAAAAATCTTTGATATGTAGGCGATTTTATCATTCCGGAGAGTATTTCTTTAGCCTTCGCTATAGCCCTGTTTATCTTACGTCTTATATCAGAAAGTGTACTGCTGGCATTGTCTGATATCTCATCATCCGATATTATGCTTCGTTCTATCTTGCTTTCAAGATATTTATCGGGCACAAGTGAATTAAAGTATCTCACAATATGCCTCGATGCAACCGACTCATCTCTGTAATCAAGAAGCTTTGCCGTTGTTGTAAGCACTTTTGCAATATCAAGAAGTTCCCTTAATGTAAGTGAAGCCCCTTTCTTTGCCCGAAGCAGTGATACATTGACATTTTTTACACCGCCAATGGCAGGTGCACCCTTTTTACCGAGCAGAAATGCCGCATCATCCGTTTCCTCAAGAGCTTTATTAATTTTTTCTACATCGAATATCGGTGTAAGAGCCATACATTTTTCTTTAGCCCCTTCACATACGGCATTTGATGAAAGCAATGTTTTCACTTTGTCAAATTCAAGTGTACGATAAGTCTTTTCAGTTCCTGTCATTATTTTACCCCTGTAACAGTCTTATAAAATGATAATGTTTTCGGTTCAAAACCGAGATGATAAATGAGATATCTTTCACATATAACTGAGAGTTTTTTCATATTTTCATCACCAAGCGTAAACGAAAAAACCGATTTGCAATCTGCATAACAAATATGTGCAAGTGCTTTTACGAGTGCAACATTGATTTCTGTACCTTTACCGCATTTGTGACACACGATACCGCCATTCGAGGGGTCAAATAAGAACCCACCCTCTGTTGTGCCGCAAAGAGTACAGCCATCCAGAACAGGCAGATACCCCGTTTCACACATAAGACGCATTTCGTAGCAAGCTTTAATAAGATCTATGCGTTTTTCCGTATTTGCCAACAGATACAAAGTGTTGAGCACAAGAGTAAGAACACCGTCACTCTCATCATTATCCATAACACATCTGCTTGCAAGCTCCGCAACGTATTCAGCAAGGGCAAGTTTGTCCAGATTCTCTCTGAGTAAGTAGAAATTATCTATAAGCTGTGCACTTCTTATACTGTATGAGCCTTTGCTTTCAGCCACTGAAAACTGAGCATATGTAAAAGTGTGTGCCACGGAGAGAAGCGGACTTTTCATCCGCTTGCATCCCCGTGCCCACAACTGCATTTTTCCTTTTCCACGGACAAGCACAGTCAGTATTTTATCATTGTCTCCGTAAGAGGTCTCTTTAACGACAAGACCTTCAGCATTGAAACTCATTTTGTTCCTCTGTTTCCTTTTCTTCCTCTTTGGATTTTTTATATGCCAGATAAGCATCTATGCTTCCCGTTTCAACAAAAAGTTTCCAGTAATCTTCCATATAAAACACCTCAAAGGTAGTTTGTCTCACTCTCTGTCTGAATAACCAAAATTCTTAAGCATTATTTCACTGTCACGCCAATTTTCCTTTACTTTCACAAATATTTTGAGATAAACCTTGCAACCGAAAAAGTCTTCCATCTGAACTCTTGACGCTGATGAAATCTTTTTAAGCATGGCACCGCCTTTTCCGATGATTATTCCCTTATGTGAATTCTTTTCACAGAATAAAACAGCTTCAATATCAATTATATCTTCGCCTGACGCCGTCTTTCTCTCTTTGAACCTTTCAATTTCTACCGCAGTTCCGTGAGGAACTTCGTCAGAGAGTGAATAGAGCACCTGCTCTCTTATAAATTCAGCCGCAATCTGTTTTTCGGGCTGATCTGTAAGTTCATCCTCAGGGAAAAATGCCGGTCCTTCCGGAAGAAGTTTAAATATTTCTTCTTTTAAGATGTCCACACCCTTACCGGTCTTTGCAGACACAGGAATAACTGCATCAAAATCATACAGTTCACTAAACTCCTTAACGGTAGCCATCTGTTTTTCCTGAGAAAAAATATCAATTTTGTTTACAACAAGTATTTTTTTGCAGTCACCTGCTTTTTCTATCATTGCACGCTCAATGTCAGTTACTTTTCCTCTTGATTCCACAACAAACATCAGAATATCAACACCGTCTACAGCATCACCTGCGGCTTTCATCATATAACCGCCAAGCTTAGTCCTAGGCTGATGAATGCCCGGAGTGTCAAGAAATACTGCCTGATGCTCATTTTCAGTAAGCACTGCAAGTATTCTGTTTCTTGTCGTCTGCGGCTTATCTGATACAATAGCAATTTTAACTCCGACAAGTTCATTGAGCAAACTTGATTTTCCAACATTTGGCAGTCCCGCAATAGCAATAAATCCCGATTTCATCTTTTTATCTCCATTTTATTTAATATATCTTCCTGTATTGAAAACATAGGCTGTTCGTTTTCAATGTGGTCGTACCCTAACAGATGAAGCATTGAATGTACACAAAGAAATGCAATTTCTCTTGTAAATGAATGACCGTATTCCTCAGCCTGCTGTTTTGCCCTTTCAAGTGATATTACCATATCTCCGAGTATGTACATACCGTCTTCGGACAATTCCTCTTCAAGAGGTATATAATTTTCATCAAATTCCATTATCGGAAAGGACAATACGTCGGTAGCCGAGTCAATATGTCTTGTTTCCCTGTTGAGCACTCTGATGTTGTCATTATCGGTAAAGGTTACCGATATTTCACAAGCCTTACTTACCCCTCTGTCAGAGAGAGTCGCTTCACAGCACCTCTTTATAAGTGCAGTCAAGGTATCATCTACTTCAAATTTATCCTGTTCATTTGAAAAATAATATCTGTTCACTTTATTTCCTTCTTTTTATAAAAGTTGTCATATGCTTCAATTATCTTCTGTACAAGTTTGTGTCTGACAACATCACTCTTGTTAAGCTTAATTATCGCTATATCATCTATGTTTTCAAGTATTTTAGCTGCCTGAACAAGTCCCGATTTTTTACCGTCAGGCAAATCTATCTGTGTTATATCACCCGTTATAACTGCTTTTGAATTAAACCCAAGTCGTGTCAAAAACATTTTCATCTGCTCGGGTGTTGTATTCTGCGCTTCATCAAGAATAATGAAAGCGTCATCAAGTGTCCTTCCTCGCATATACGCAAGTGGTGCAACCTCAATATTTCCTCTTTCAAGATATCTCTGATAGTTTTCGACACCGAGCATATCGAAAAGCGCATCGTGAAGCGGTCTCAAATACGGGTCAACCTTATTCTGAAGGTCACCCGGCAGAAAACCGAGTTTTTCACCCGCTTCAACCGCAGGTCTTGTTATGATTATCCTGTTTATCTGTTTCGAGCGAAACGCCTCTACCGCAATGGCAACTGCAAGATATGTTTTACCTGTTCCCGCAGGACCTATTGCCATTGTTATGGTGTTTGCTTCAACAGCTTTGACGTACTTTTCCTGACCGAGTGTCTTTGCCTTTATCGGTTTTCCCTTTACCGTAACACATACACAGTCCTGACTGAGTTTTGAAAGTTGATCCTCTTTACCCTGTCTTACAAGTGAGATGACATAATTCATATCAATTTCATTATACGACTGTCCTCTGCCCACCATAAGAAGTACACCTTCAAGAACTTTGGCGGCTTTATCGGCATCTTCTATATCACCGCTCACCTTAATTTCGCCGTTGCGGTAACTTATCTTTACATTAAATTCTTCTTCTATCAATTCCACATTAGTGTCAAGATTTCCAAATATGCCGACAATATCTTCCATTCTGTCTACATTTATTATCCTGTCTGCCACTTTTAATCCTCCGTAGTTCCAAGCGGAACTCTTTCTCCAATATCTTCAAGACACTCGGCATCAAGATAAGTTATCATACTGCCGTTTTCTTCGATTTGCCTGAAGCTGTGCTCCAGTATAATACCGTCACCCGTCTCTTCTCTGAGTGCCTTTTTTAGTCTATCTCTTGAAATAAGCATCTGCTGTTCTAAGTCAAGTTCCTGTTTTATCTGTTTAGTCTCTCTGTATGTCGTAGTCGTAAGATAAAACGGCAAATATATATTACCGCCTAGGCACAATTGCTTATTATTTATTATATTATCATATTCCTTGTATGAAATACTACTTTTATTGAATAATTTTATTTTTTTGCCAAATAAATTCAGCTCATATCTGTGTTTTTCCCGTCCTGTATATTGTTTAACATATATTTCTTTCGGACATTCAAAAGCAAATGTATACCATACCTTTGCTTTTACTTGACCATATGCGGCACAAGGCGCCACACTTCCGTCCTTATACATTATCTCTCCCGAAATAAGCGTCTGACCTTTTGTAACACTGTCTCCTGATTTTACGGTTGCAATCCCCGAAAACGGTGCAATATAGGTTATAAGTCCGTCTTTTGTTGCAATTATGTCGGAATATGTATCAAGATCGGCAATTTCAGGCGGTATATCCCTCTCTTTTACTTCAACTACGGCTTTAGTGCCCTTTACATTCACACTTACCCATACAAGTGACGGCACATCAAGAAGTACCTTTTGAGCAAGCATACTGTAATCATTTTCATTTTTCCTGCTACCAAGAGAAAAGCCATTTTTTTCAAGCGCTTCGATTACTGTTTCGTCGGAGGTAACGGTGTTTCCCGTCACTTCTATATTCCACACAAATGCAGAAGATATCACCAAAAACAACGCTAATAAGACGGGACCTACTGCGAGAACATAGCGTTTTTTATAACGTTTAACCGTATACGGCAGTCCGAATCTACCCGATATTTTTATTACCGTATATGCATCGTCTGCGGCACTGAGCAAAAAAGAGGCATTTGACTTGTCGGTATAAAATTCAATACGACCGCTTTTATTTCTTTTTAGCCCCCAGACAGTTATGTCCCTGAGCATACACAAATTCAGCAGCCTCTCACCGAAACCGCCTGTCACAACCACTTTTATGTATCCCGTTATAAATCGAATTATTTTAATTATCATTGCAATACACAAAAGTCATATCATTAAATATTCCGTTTGCACGGATATGCTCTGATGAAAAATACGCTACTTCTATGTTCCTGCCCGTAATTCTGATTTCGTATTCACTGCAGGATATGCGCATCACTTCATCGGTATATTCTATAAGCCCCGAATGTCCGTCTATTTCAAATTCCCTGTTTCCGCAAAAGCTGACTGTCGGCATTGACACTACGGTATCGGGTGACATTTCAAACTTTATTGCTGTTTCAACTGCCTTTTCTCTGAGTTTTTTCATTTTAACACCTCACTTATTTTTTATGCATAACCGCCTCTTAAAATGTATTAAGATATAACGGTGATAAAAATGAAAAAAAACTTTATTGCAATACTCTCTATGACACTTATGGCATTACTTCTGTTCTATCCCGATTATGTTTCAAATTCAGTAGTATCTTCAATCAAACTCTGTGTCTTTACGGTTATCCCCTCGCTCTTTCCTTTTGCTGTCACAAGTAATATTTTAATTAAAAGCAGTTCTTTTTCCTCGAATACAACAGCAGCAAAATTGTTTTCAAAAATTTTTAATTGTCCGTCCTGTTTATTTCCGATATTTATAAGCGGTATTGCAGGCGGTTACCCCATAGGTGCCATCAATGCTGCTCAAATGTATAAAAACGGCTTATGTTCTAAAGACGAAGCACAAAAAGCACTCTCTTTTTGCTGTTTTGGAGGTCCATCTTTTATAATTTCTGCAGTCGGTTCATCTATGCTTAGAAACAGCATGTGCGGTATTTATTTATACATATGTCATATTATTTCCGCTATCGCAACAGGAATTGTTCTCCGACCGTTTTTTCTCAAAAATAACAATTGTAAATTTACACCAGTTAAAAAATCGGTATCCTTAACATCCTGCCTAACATCTTCACTAAAAGACAGTACTGCCTCTATGCTTTCTGTCTGTTCATGTATCATTTTTTTCTCATCAATAACCGCCGTACTTAATGCTATAAAAATAGATTACCCTTATATTACGGCAATTTTAGAGATGACTTCCGGTGTCAAAGAACTATCTTCCTCAAACGTGCCGTCGACGTTTCTTTTACCCTCACTGTCTGCTTGTATTGCATTTGGCGGATTATCCATTCATTCACAGGTCATATCCGTATGCGGACAGACAGATATCAGCACAAAACCGTTTTTTATCGGAAAAAGCATACATGCCTTACTGGCTTTTGTTATTACAATTTTATCTCAGACTCTTCTTGGCGAGAAGGCAACTTTTCTCTCAGGCAGCCAAAGTTATGACATATCTTTCCCGATTTATATATCCGTATTTCTGTTGTTTTTATATGTTACAATTAAAAAAGTATGGAAATAAATCGTTTAATACGTTATAATGGATATATATTTCGTCTGAGAGGTGTAAATATGATCTTCGGCAAAGATACCGCAAAATACTGTGCTTTTTGCGAATACAGCAGCGATCTCAAAACAAATGATGAAATGGTATGTATTCACAAGGGAATTGTTGATAAGGCATTCTCATGCAAAAAATTCAAATATGATCCGTTAAAGCGTGAGCCTGCCGGCAAACCAAAACTCAAGGAATATTCAGACAAAACTTTTTCTCTTCAGGACTGAGCATATGAAATCTTATAAAATATATAACAGTAAACTTAAAATTCTCAAAGGCATTGCGCCCACACTTATCGTTTTCATTGCAGCAATATGTGCGCTGATATACGGTAATCTGCATTCAAATGCAATAATTACGGTGATAAGTGCTGTAATTGCATTTTTTGCATTTGTTATTATTTTGCCGCATATTGGACCACTCTTAACAAGAAAACCGTTTTTTAGCTTTGATGAAGACGGTATAAACGTATCCGGTTCAAGAAATATCGGCAAACTACCATGGAAGCAGATAGATCGTATGGGTGCCGTAAAAATACGAGGTTTTTACCATATAGGCTTTGCGATAAAAGACTATAAGACTTACAAAAAAAATCTCACGTCTTTTCAGATGGCTACCGTGGATCAAAACAGAAGGCAGAAGCTTCCGCACGTTTGTGTAAATTTTGCGTATTCAAAAAACGATATTACAAGTGTGTACCCAGTATTAAAAGAATTTTATATCAAATATAAATAAAAAGGAGTTCATACGAACTCCTTTTCTTATTCTTCTATTGTATAATCTTCGCCCTCGTCAAACCTTTTTTCAAATACAAGAGCAACTTTATCAAACTCAGCCTCATCGTCAATGGTGACATACATGATTTCACCTGCATCGTCATCATAAACGGTTTTAAGAATAACGAGCTGACCGTCGTACGTAAGAAGCATCTGCGGATCATCACCGTAAGGAATAAGGGCAATGTAATTTTCACCGTCAATTTCAACCGAGTCTATCTGTTCAAACTCCTTTATCTCCCCATTTTCATCTTCGAGAGTAAGAAGCATACCTTCCATATCTGCCATAATCAAAACCTCCTTTGATTATGATTATACACAAGAACAAAAATAAAACAAGTCGTTATTTGTAAAAAGTGTGATTGCCTATAACCGATACAAGCACGCAGGAGCGTCTGAACCAGGTTGACGTAGACTTTCTCTCATTTACAAAGTAAACACTACCCGGAACGATATTGTAGCCTTCAAGGGCAAGTTTGGCCGCTTTAACGCTATCTTTACCCGGTGTATTATAGATAGCACCTGTTCGTGCTGGTGTAAACTGACCGGGAGCAAATACAACTTTATATACAGTATTCGGGAACTTGGGATTCTTGACTCTGTTCATAACTACGTTGCCTACAGCAAGTTTACCTGAAAAACTTTCGCCCCTTGCTTCGGCATGAATTATACGTGAAAGCCATTTCAAGTCATCTGCGTTATAAAATTCATCAGCACTTTTCAGAGGTTGGCCGTGACTGAAAAGAATTTTATCGCAAGTTTCATCTATCCAGTATGAAAGACCTACAATCTTTGCAAAGCTTCTTGCAGGAACATACATGGAATTACCTATCATCTTTGTATAGGCTTCCATAGGAACAAAACGGTCTCTCGCTTCTGCTATAGACGAATCTGTTGCAAAATGTACGTTGTACGTGCCGTCAACCGATGTTACCACAGTTTTACCCGTAGCCTGATCCCACGTGCACACCGCACCTACGAAATCACACATCTCACGCAGAGGTACAAAATAAAAACCGTCTATAAACTGCGCTTCATTATTAAAATCTTTGATTTCTCCATAGATGCTGACCTTAATCGTATCGCCTTCAACCGTTTCTGCTGCAGGAATTACTTCCTCAACTATCGGCAAAGCCTCAATTTGCGTTTCTGCAAAAGATGTTACGGTCAGTGAACCTATAAGAGCAAGTATGATTATCATACTTAAAATTCTTTTTTTCATTTTTCTGCCTTCCTTTAGGTTTTTGCAAAAAGCCTTGCTATAATAGCACACATTTTTCTTAATTGCAACCTTTTTTTTGCAAAATTTCTTGAATTTTTGAAAAAATTAGCGAAAATTTTCGTTTTTTAACGGATTTTTTTAGTTTTTACTTTATCTTATTAATTAATATTCAAGCAAATTTTTAGTTAAATTTCATATTA
>JAZSCG010000142.1:0-2297 GCA_045602805.1 Feifaniaceae bacterium | reverse complement strand
GATATCGACAAGGATACTGTTGATTTCGTACCCAACTTTGACGAGGTTCTCAAAGAACCTACGGTGCTTCCTTCAAAAATACCCTGTCTTCTCGTAAACGGAAGTTCGGGTATTGCGGTTGGTATGGCGACCAATATACCTCCTCACAATTTAACGGAGGTAATAAACGGCACAATTGCCCTGATTGACAATCCCGACATAGACACCGAGGGACTTATGGAGTATGTGAAGGGTCCCGATTTCCCGACAGGTGCAACCATAATGGGAAGAAGCGGTATCCGTGCGGCGTATGCCACAGGTCACGGAAAGATAACCGTTCGTGCCAAGGCTGAAATAATCGAAAAGAAGACGGGTTACGAAATCGAAGTCACCGAAATACCTTATATGGTAAACAAGGCTGAACTTGTAAAGAAGATTGCCGAACTCGTAAAAGACAAGCGTGTCGAAGGAATTTCAAATATTAAGGACGTTTCGGGCAGAGACGGTCTTAAAATACAGATTTTCTTAAAACGTGAAGCCAATCCGCAGGTTGTTCTTAATCAACTTTATAAATTTACGTCACTGCAGGATACATGCGCGGTAAATATGCTTGCACTCGTTGACGGTCAGCCTAAGGTGCTTTCACTCAAAGATATTCTTAAAGAGTATGTGCTGCACCGTGAAAAAATCGTTGAACGCAGAACACGTTTTGAACTCAAAAAGGCTGAGGACAGGGCACACATTCTTGAGGGTCTTCGAATTGCGTGCGACAACATTGACGAAATTATAAAGATAATCCGTTCAAGTTATAACAATGCAAAAGAAAACCTGATGGAAAGATTCGGTCTTTCCGATGTTCAGGCACAGTCTATTCTTGAAATGCAGCTGCGCAGACTTCAGGGCCTTGAACGTGAAAAAATTGAAGAAGAATACAACAAACTTCTTGAGGATATAAGATACTATAAGGAACTTCTTGCAGACGAGCAGAAGATTCTCGGTGTTGTAAAGGACGAGCTTATTGAAACACGTGACAAGTTCGGCGATGAGAGAAGAACCGATATCGGTGATGCTGTTGACGGTATTGAAGATGAAGATCTTATCGAAAGAGAAGACGTCGTCATAACAAGATCACACTTCGGCTATATCAAGCGTCTGCCCGTCAACACTTACCGTGCACAGAAGAAGGGCGGAAGAGGTGTGACAGGCATGACCACCCGTGAGGAAGATTTCGTCGAGGAAATGTTTGTGGCAAATACACATTCGTATATTCTCTTCTTCACATCAAAGGGCAGGGTATTCAGACTTAAAGGTTACAACATTCCCGAAGCGGGCAGAACGGCAAAGGGTGTGAACCTTGCAAATCTGCTTCCCATTGAACAGGAAGAGAAGATAAATGCCGTAATTTCGATAGACTCGTTCGATCAGGAGGACAAGTACCTCACCATGATTACAAAGAAGGGTACTGTAAAACGTACCGCACTTTCGGAATACGATACGGCAAGAAAAGGCGGTCTTATCGCAATCCTGCTTGATGAGGATGACGAACTCGTTACGGTTGCACTTACGGGCAATGATGAAAGATTTATTATAGGTACCCGTAAGGGAAAGGCGATTCGATTTGAGGTTTCCGACATCAGACCGATGGGAAGACCTGCTCACGGCGTGAGAGGCATACTTCTTGGCGAAGATGACTACGTTGTCGGAATGGAAATTGCCGATGAAACGGGCAAGCTTCTTACAGTTACCGAAAACGGCTTCGGCAAGAGAACGGAAATTGCTGAATACAAGGTTCAGGCAAGAGGCGGTAAGGGTATATTAAACTACAATCTTACTGACAAGACGGGCGACGTTGCAGGCATCAAGGTGGTAAAACCCGATGAAGATATCATTCTCATATCATCTGACGGCGTTATCATCAGAATGGATGCTGACGACATTCAGGTGTATTCAAGAGTTACGCAGGGTGTCAAGGTTATGAAACTTGCACAAGATGTAAAAGTTATTGCTCTCTCAAAGACCGCAAAAGAAGAAGAGTCTGATGAGGTGCTTGAAGAGACAGAGGAAGAATAATAAAAGTCTTGCACTTTTTATATCAGTATGCTATTATAACAATGCTTATTAAAAATTATAATTTTAACGGAGGAATATAAAATGACTACAGTTTTCGGAGTAATCCTTATCGTTCTTTGCGTAGCGATAATCGGACTTGTTGTTTGCCAGGATTCAAAGTCAGAAGGCATTAACGGCGTTATTTCCGGCGGTGCTGAAAACAGCTTTTACGGCAGACAGAAGAACAAGCAGCTTCAGAGCATTCTTAA
>JAZSCG010000141.1:0-5003 GCA_045602805.1 Feifaniaceae bacterium | reverse complement strand
CGTTGCATTTACCCGTGTCCCCGCAACAGGCGAGCCCGGTCTTATGGGTGAGTTTTTGACAAACGCACAGGGCGAGGACGTTGTTGCAGGCGTTCGTACTCCTATGCCTATCGCAGAGATGGCTAACAAGTTCCCCGCTGCATTTGAAGAGTTCAAGAAGGTTTGCGAAATCCTTGAGAACCACTATCACGATATGCAGGATATGGAGTTCACAGTTGAGAACGAGAAGCTCTACATGCTCCAGACAAGAAACGGTAAGCGTACAGCAGCTGCTGCTCTTAAGATCGCATGCGACCTCGTTGACGAAGGTATGATCGATGAAAAGCAGGCAGTTCTTATGATCGACCCCAGAAACCTTGACGCTCTTCTCCATCCCCAGTTTGATGCGAAGGCACTCAAGGCTACAGCTCCTGTTGCTAAGGCACTTGCTGCATCACCCGGTGCTGCATGCGGTCAGGCAGTATTCACAGCTGACGATGCAAAGAAGTGGGCTGACGCAGGTCACAAGGTAATCCTTGTCCGTCTTGAAACATCACCTGAAGATATCGAAGGTATGAAGGCTGCTCAGGGTATCCTTACAGTTCGTGGCGGTATGACATCACACGCAGCGGTTGTTGCACGTGGTATGGGTACTTGCTGTGTATCAGGTTGCTCAGCAATCAAGATGAATGAAGAAGCAAAGACGTTTGAACTTGCAGGCAAGACCTACAAGGAAGGTGACTATATTTCACTTGACGGTTCAACAGGTAACATCTATGACGGTATCATCCCGACAGTTGACGCTTCAATCGGCGGCGAATTCGGAAGAGTTATGGAATGGGCTGACAAGTATCGTAAGCTCGACGTTCGTACAAATGCGGACACTCCTGCAGACGCTAAGAGAGCTAAGGAACTCGGTGCTCAGGGTATCGGTCTCTGCCGTACAGAGCATATGTTCTTCGAAGAAGAAAGAATTCCTGCTATCCGTGAAATGATCTGCTCAGATACAGTTGAACAGAGAAAGAAAGCACTTGCTAAGCTTGAACCTATGCAGCAGGGTGACTTTGAAGCTATGTACGAAGCAATGGGCGGTTATCCGATAACAATCCGTTTCCTCGATCCTCCGCTTCATGAGTTCGTTCCCACAGAAGAAAAGGATATCGAAGCTCTTGCAGCAGCACAGGGCAAGTCTGTTGAAGAAATCAAGGCTATTATTGCAGGTCTCCACGAATTCAACCCCATGATGGGTCACCGTGGCTGCCGTCTCTCAGTAACGTATCCTGAAATTGCTGAAATGCAGACAGAAGCAGTTATCAAGGCTGCTATCAACGTACAGAACAAGCATCCTGAATGGACAATCGTTCCTGAAATCATGATTCCTCTCGTAGGCGAAGAAAAGGAACTTAAGTTCGTTAAGGACGTTGTATGCAAGACAGCTGACTCTATCATTGCAGAAGCAGGTTCAACACTTAAGTACAAAGTTGGTACTATGATCGAAATCCCCAGAGCTGCAATTACGGCTGACGAAATTGCAAAGCATGCTGAATTCTTCTCATTCGGTACAAACGACCTTACACAGATGACATTCGGCTTCAGCCGTGATGACGCCGGTAAGTTCCTTGATGCATACTACGATACAAAGATTTATGAAAACGATCCCTTTGCTAAGCTCGACCAGGTTGGCGTAGGTAAGCTTGTTAAGATTGCTGCTGATCTCGGCAGACAGACAAGACCCGACATCAAGCTCGGTATCTGCGGCGAGCACGGTGGCGACCCCTCATCAGTTGAGTTCTGCCACAAGGTAGGTCTTTCATACGTATCATGCTCACCCTTCCGTGTTCCGATAGCACGTCTTGCAGCAGCACAGGCAGCTATCAACGACAACAAGTAATTGATACAAAATTATCCCCACCGAAAAATCGGTGGGGATTTTTGCTATCAACGGAGAGTAGGTTGTGCCGGTTTTATGGCGATGTTATAATGGTCTTGTAAAGGGGCGATTAATGTGGATACTTACATAACAGGTACAGCTATCAAAAGTCTTCGTGAAAGAAAAGGTATGACTCAGGCAAAACTTGCGGAAATAATAGGAGTCAGCAGTAAAACGGTTTCAAAATGGGAAACTGCAAAGGGACTGCCTGACATAACCCTGATTGAACCGCTTGCAGAGGCACTTTCTGTTTCGGTTATGGAACTTATGTCGGGCGATGCCGTTATCAATAAAAACGTTTCTTCCAATATACTGCGTTCCAAATTTTACGTCTGTCCGATTTGCAACAATATCATAAGAACGGTCGGGGATGCCGTTATAAGCTGTTGCGGAATTACTTTGCCGCCGCTTGAAGCGGAAGAAATTGATGAAAATCATCAGATAACCATAGAAAAAGTGGAGGATGAGTATTTTATCACCGTTCATCACGGTATGACCAAAGAACATTACATTTCTTTTATTGCCTATCTTACTACGGACCGAGTTCAGTTTGTAAAGTTTTACCCCGAGGGCAACGCCCAGACACGCCTTAATTTGCGTGGCAGAGGATATCTGTACATTCACTGTAATAAGCACGGCTTGATAAAACGAAAGGTTTAATGCGAATGTTGTTGACTTTTTTTGAATTTGGTAGTAAAATACATATTAATATATAAGACTGTGACGAAAAAGAGTAGCATCTGATTCGGTTTAGCAAGAGAAAGGGTTCCGTGGCTGAAAGTCCCTTTGAACTGACTTGTGTGAAAGCTATTTTCTGAGTCTGCCGAAAGGTCGCCTCGGGTGCGTTAAACCCGGTCTAGAGTGTCTGCTGTATAGCAGGAAAAAGGGTGGTACCACGTGGGTTTATGCTCTCGTCACTGATGTGGAATGAGAGCATTTTTATATTTTACAGGAGGGAAAATATGTCATTCTATAATATTAAGATGGCCGACAAACTTGTGGACGTAAATTCGGATATAAGAGGCGAAGTTTACAGAGAATCGCTTCGTATGAACAAGGAGGGTATTGAGGTACTTAAACTCAATACGGGTAATCCTGCGACGTTCGGTTTCACGATGCCTGCAAGTGTTAAAAAAGCTTTGACGGAGAATATGGATAATGCGGTTGCGTACTGTGACCTGCAGGGTATGCCTTCAGCGAGACAGGCGATTCTTGACTATCACACGAAGCGTGGCGTTAAGAACGTTAAAATGGAAAATATATTTGTTACAAACGGCGTTTCGGAAGCGGCTTCCATGCTTATGACTGCACTTGTTAACTGTAATGACGAAGTGCTTATTCCCACACCGAGTTATTCACTGTGGACAAACACTACGCGTATTGCAGGTGGCAAGCCCGTATTCTATAAGTGTGATGAAAAGGCAAACTGGTATCCCGATATTGAGGATATAAAGAGCAAGATAACTTCAAATACAAAAGCAATAATTATAATAAATCCGAATAACCCGACGGGTGCTGTGTATCCCGAAGAGGTGCTTCGTGAAATATTAAAGGTTGCAAAGGAAAATAAACTTGTTGTTATTTCGGATGAAATATATGACAGGCTTCTTATGCCCGGTGTAAGTCATACGTCTGTTGCAGCTATTGCGGATGACCAGCTTGTAATAACACTCAACGGTTTGTCAAAATCCCATATTATATGCGGTTTCCGTTGCGGATGGATGCTTATCAGCGGTAGGACTGAAGAAGCACCTATGCTTATCGAAGGTCTGGTAAAACAGGCTTCAATGCGTCTTTGCAGTAATGCACTTACACAGCTTGTAATACCTGCTGCTATGGAGGACAGTGAAAGCACAATACAGATGATGTCGCCCGGGGGCAGACTCTACGAACAGAGCAAGGCTACGGTTGAAGCAATAAACAACTGCGAAACGCTTGAATGTGTCAAAAATGACGGTGCATTCTACATTTTCCCGAAGATACTCAGGAAAGAATGCAACATTCGTGATGATAGAAAGTTTGCACTTGATTTACTTCATGAAAAGAAGATACTTATAGTGCCCGGCAGCGGGTTTGACTATGCAACACCCGACCATTTCAGAATAGTAATGCTGCCAAAGCCCGAAATACTTGCAAATGCGGTCTATGAGATAGACGATTTCCTTAAAAATTACACACAGAAATAAGAAAACGGTGAGTTTTAAACTCACCGTTTTTTACATATAATCTCTATAAAGGAGAGTGTCGTATGAAGATTAACAAAAAATCGCTTATTATCAACATTTTGATTCCGCTTGCGGTAGGTGGTATAGCCGCCCTGCTGACAAGAGACAGTATGATGCTGTACGCAAATGTAAGAAAACCGCCTCTGTCGCCGCCTGCAATCGTATTTCCGATAGTGTGGACGATTCTCTATATTCTTATGGGAATTTCGGCTTACATTGTTATGGAAAAGGGCGGTTGTGATTCAACACTGTATTCTTTGCAGCTGTTTGTAAATTTTCTCTGGCCGATATTTTTCTTCAGCTTTGAGGCATATCTGTTTGCGTTTGTATTGCTTCTTGTACTGATTGGTCTGGTGGTAGGAATGATAGTAACATTCTACAGATGTGATAGATTAGCAGGCTATTTACAGATACCGTATCTCGTGTGGCTTCTTTTTGCAGGGTATCTTAATTTGGGCGTTTATCTGCTTAATATGTAAAAAATAAGACGGGTTTTTACCCGTCTTTTATTATGCATATGATTGCATAAATAGTTGCATAAAATGCATAAAAATATTCGTAAACGGGTATACGTAAGGTTGCTTGGAGGTATATGCGTTAAGGAGTACCATTATATAGTATTAATAACATACAAAGTGCACAAATATATATTGGATTTTTACTGACGTTTTGTGAGTGAAAATAAAATTGCAAATTATTGCATAAATATTTAATTTTGGTATTGACAATGGGATATTATGGGTTTACAATATGGAACAGTTATTAAAAAACGTTCATTTGGAGGAAAGAACAATGAATAAAGCAGATATCAAAAAGGTTGTACTTGCGTACTCAGGCGGTCTTGATACATCTATCATCATTCCGTGGCT
>JAZSCG010000140.1:0-4369 GCA_045602805.1 Feifaniaceae bacterium | reverse complement strand
ATGAACGTGATATTCTCTCCCGAAAGAATTTTATATTCAAATCCACCGGCATAATTTGTTGAACCGTTTCTGATATATACGGTTTTATCTTCAATGTAATAAGGTACGGCAGCAACCCATTTGTCCGAAAATTCAAATTCGCAGATAATGTGCGGTGAATTCATATCAATAAACGTAATCCCTCTCGATGAATTTCCGACAGGCGTATATTCAGTATCTATTACTGCCTTGAATTTTTCTATATCTGCAGCGGCATATTCACTTTTACTGTAATGCTCAATTCGTACAAAATAAGAATCGTTATATACCGCAGGAAATACTTCAATATCGTACCCTGCTGAAGTCATTTTTTCTTTTACCGAAACGGCATATGCCTTTGCCTCATCATAGGTAGCAAAGACATCAGCAAGTTGAAGGTGATATGCACCGAATCTCACCGCAGTATCAGAGGCTGTTTCACTTACAACATTACCGTCAACATAGACTGTTTTATCTTTGGCAGCAGTAATAAAAGTATTTTCAAGCAAAGCCAATGATACGAAGGTGCCGTCTTGAGCATAATAGCCGATATCGTAACCTGTCGGCGAATATGCATTAGCGGCAACAAGCGCTGATGAACCGTAAGCCAGACCGACTCTTACCGTATTTTTATCGGAATAGTCAGCCTCATCGTACGCAACCACACCAAAAGCAGAAAAGAATGTTGTAAAAATTAATAAAAAAGCAAGTAAAATAAATCGTTTTTTCATATCTAATTAACCTGTAAAAAAGTTTGACACATCATTGATATAGTGGTAATATAATAGAATGTTAGTATAATTATATATAAAACTTCCCCTCATTTCAATAGTCTGGGGCAGAAACAAGGAGTAATTTATGGAAAAATACAAAGTAGGTATTATAGGATGCACCGGTATGGTCGGTCAGCGTTTCATCACACTTCTTGCAGATCATGCGTGGTTTGATATCACAGTTCTCGCTGCAAGCAGCCGTTCTGCAGGCAAAACTTATGAAGATGCTGTAGGAAGCCGCTGGGTAATGAAAACAGAACTTCCCGAAAAAGTTAAATCTATGCAGGTATATGATGCTACTGTTGATATGGAAAAGATTGCATCTGCGGTTGATTTTGTGTTCTGTGCAGTTGATATGCCTAAGGATCAGATAAGAGCCCTTGAAGAAGCATATGCGAAACTTGAATGTCCCGTTGTTTCAAACAACTCAGCTCACCGTTGGACAGATGATGTACCTATGGTAATCCCCGAGGTTAATAACGACCACATTAAAATCATTGATTCGCAGAGAAAGCGTCTCGGTACAAAAAGAGGCTTTATAGCTGTAAAATCAAACTGCTCAATTCAGAGTTACGCTCCCCTTCTCGCACCTTTGAGAAAATTCGGTGTCGAAAAAGTTGCAGTATGTACTTATCAGGCAATATCAGGTGCCGGCAAAACTTTTGAAAGATGGCCGGAAATGATAGATAATGTAATTCCTTTTATCGGCGGCGAAGATGAGAAAAGTGAAAAAGAACCGTTAAAGGTATTCGGCAAAATCGAAGGCGACGTAATAGTAAATGCAGATGCTCCCGTTATTACTGCGCAGTGCATACGTGTACCTGTCAGCGACGGACATATGGCTGCTGTATTTGTAAAGTTCACAAACAAGCCTTCCATTGATGAAATCAAAAAGATATGGAAAGAATTTTCAGGCAGACCGCAGGAACTTGAACTCCCCTCTGCTCCTAAACAGTTCATAACATATTTTGAGGAAGATAACCGCCCGCAGACAAATCTTGACAGAAACCTCGAAAACGGTATGGGCATTTCTGCAGGCAGACTTCGTGATGACAATCAGTATGACTATAAATTTGTTGGTCTTTCACACAATACACTTCGCGGCGCAGCAGGCGGTGCAGTACTTCTTGCAGAACTTCTCTGTGCCGAGAACTATATCAACCATAGATCTTAATCGGAGGTATACTTATGAAAAAGACAATATTTACCGGTGCAGGCGTTGCCATTGTTACCCCATTTAATCCCGATATGTCTGTTAACTACAACAAGTTGGGCGAACTCATTGATTGGCAGATTGGTAATAAAACCGATGCCATTGTTATATGCGGCACCACAGGTGAATCTTCTGCCCTCAGTCTTGAAGAGCATGAGGAAGTGGTAAAGTTTGCCATTGACCATGTTGCCGGCAGAGTTCCTGTTGTGGCAAGCTCAGGCAGTAACGACACTGCAGCAGCAGTTCAGCTTTCTAAATCTGCTAAAGCAGCAGGTGCAGATGCACTTCTGATGGTAACACCCTATTACAACAAGACAACACAGGTTGGTATCGTTAAGCACTATGAAAAAGTTGCTTCAGAGGTTGATCTTCCTATAATCGTATATAATGTCCCCGGCAGAACAGGTTTTGGTATAAAGCCGGAAACTTATGCGGAACTTGCTAAAATTCCTACTGTTACAGCTGTTAAAGAAGCAAACGGGGATATCTCTGCAATTGCCAAAACAATTGCACTCTGTGGTGATTCTCTTGACATCTATTCCGGTAACGATGATATGATTGTTCCTATGATGGCACTTGGTGCAAAAGGTGTAATTTCAGTTCTTTCAAACGTTATGCCTAAAGAAACACATGACATCTGTCAATTATTCTTTGACGGCAAGTATAAGGAAAGTGCAGATCTTCAGCTTAAACTCATTCATATGTGTGATGCTCTCTTCTGTGAAGTCAATCCCATGCCGGTAAAAGCTGCCATGAATATGATGGGGCTTAACGTGGGTATTCCCAGGTTACCTCTCTGTGATGTTACGGATGCAAGTAAAGAAAAGATAAGAGCAGCTCTTCTTAAAGAGGGTCTTATTAAGTAATTTAGTTTAAGGAAGTTAAAAATGAAAGTTATTATAAGCGGTGCTTCCGGAAAAATGGGCAAAGTTGTTGCCTCACTCATTGAAGCTGATAAAAACGCTGAAACTGTATGCGGTATAGATCTTTATTCAGATAACACCTCTGCATTTCCTGTCTATCAAAGTTTTAAGCAGGCGGTTGACGGCGATGTCATTATAGATTTTTCAAATCCGTCGGTTCTTCCCGCTCTTCTAAAATATGCGGTTGAGACACATACTCCTGCGGTCATAGCAACAACAGGTCTTTCAGCTGCTGAAATTAAAAGTGTTGAAAAAGCATCTCAACATGTGCCGATATTCTTTACGGCAAATATGTCGCTTGGCGTCAATCTTCTTACGGCACTTTGTAAAAAAGCTGCTTCTGTTTTGGGTGACAATTTTGATATTGAGATAGTTGAATCTCATCACAATCAAAAAATAGATGCACCAAGCGGAACAGCACTTATGCTCGCAAATGCTATTAATGACACACTTGACAATTCACTAAACTATGTTTATGACAGACATAGTAAACGTGAAAAACGCACGAGAAACGAGATAGGTATTCATGCAGTACGCGGTGGAAACATCGTTGGTAAGCACGAAGTTATTTTTGCAGGAACAGATGAAGTTATAGAGTTAACTCATACTGCAACTTCAAAAGCAGTATTTGCAAACGGTGCTATTGCAGCAGCAAAATTTATTCTCAATAAAGAAAACGGTCTTTATTCAATGAATGATATGATATAACTATAAAAAACAGGCACGTCCAAAGGACGTGTCTGTTTTTTGTTATAAATAATTACACAAATTATTCTTAATATTTATTTGATACAACTTATTAGCGTGCCTTAATAATAAGGTTGATATCATATGCTGTAGCGTGTTTATCGTGGTTTATATCAGCCTTTATGCAGCCTGCCATTTCATGTGCAAAAGAGTATCCATCACCTGTTACCACATTATATGCTGCTGTAACATCATTCCAATCCACTTTATTATTACCAGTAACGTCATAATTATTATAGTTGATTACTATTGCATAACCTTCATCAGCAAGTGATATTCTTTCTTGGTAGTCTTTTAAATCACCAGGTTGTGCATTTTCGCCTTCACCTATATAAATTGCTTCAGTTATGAATGCGTATACATGACTGTAAGATATTTCATCATTATATTTATAACCTGCACTGCTTACATCATACATTTGAACACCGTCATACTTGAAAATTTGGTTTTCCAAGTTAGTAAAAACAAGAACGAGTTTCTTACCTGCAATATAGTCAGAATCTTCTCCAAACTCCACTTCAACTACATACTTATATTCGAGGTTTGCTATCGCTTTTTCGATTGCAAAAGCATATCCGTTTACCGTTTCCTGATCATAACCAGTGAGATTATAGTCAACAGCATTTTTAGCAACATTTACTGCCGCAACGGAGTCATCCGTATAAACCGAAAGGTCATCAGGTATCAAAGCAATT
>JAZSCG010000139.1:0-2378 GCA_045602805.1 Feifaniaceae bacterium | reverse complement strand
TAAAGAGGTTGCCCATAAGTTCAGGGACAAACTTTGCGGGAGGTGCCATAAATATGCATACGTCGCCGTTGAAAACACCTTCTTCACCCGAGCGGAATTTACCCGACTCGTCTATCAGAAACTTTGTCATTATGCCGTGAATTTTCAGCATATCCTTCAAGTCAAACGGGTTAATGCTTGGCAGTTCTTCATACGCCGCATAGGCGTTTTTAACTTCCTGCACTTCTTTTTGCTCACCGAGTACAAGTTTTCCGTTAATAACATCTCTCACCTGTCCGATGGTCAAAGAGTTTGCTTCAATACGGAGTGAAGAATGAATTGACTTAATTCTGTTGTTCTTTCGCAGATGCGGCTTGTTTTCAAGGTTGGTAGTGATGCTTATCTTTCCGACTTTTTCAGAGATGCTTGCAACAAGCGACAGCATCTCATTTGTTATTGTAAACGGAGGTGTGTATTTTTCCATAAAATCACCTTTCATACGTATTATCTTGCGTATTATCTATATTATACTATATTAATTTCCAAAAATCAATAGATTTATCATAAGTATTATCTTAAGTATTATCTTTTTTAAGGCAACAAAAAACGCACCGTCCACTTTGAACGATGCGTTTAATTATATTGATAATCATTTGTGGGAACCTACCTCGAACAGTCTGATTGCATCTGCAAAAGAGTCTTCTGTAACGTGTACATACTTGTCCATCGTAATCTTGATGCTGCTGTGTCCGAGAAGTTTCTGCAGGATCTTGGGTTGAATGCCTCTTTCAATAGCACGTGTGGCGTATGTGTGGCGAAGTCCGTGCATTGAAATGTGGCGTATTTTTGCTTTGTCACAGACCTTATACATTCTTGTGTCATAGGTGCTGTTTTTGGTCGGTTCGCCGGTACGCTGGTTTATGAAAACAAGATCGCCGATTTTGAAAGAAACGGAAATGCCCATTCTGTCATCTGTAAAGGAAAGAGTCTTTGAAAGAATATCTGACTTCTTGCGTTTTTTAATGCCTTCCTTTTCTTTTGTGAGAATTTCCATCGCTCTTTTTGTCAGGGGAATTGTGCGGTAACTTGTAATGGTCTTTGGCGGTCCTGCCTGCCAGATACCTGTTGAATATCTGTATTCTACCGACTTGTTTACGGTAAGGGTTTTGTTTACAAAGTCCACCATATCCCAGGCTAAACCAATTATTTCCCCCGGGCGGAGCCCCGTCACAAGTGCCAGTGCAAAAGGTGCGTAGTATTTGGTGTTTTTGGCTGCATCGGCGAACTTCTGTTGTTCTTCGATGGTAAAACACTTGAGTTCCGTACCTGTTTCCAGAGGCCGTTGATTTTTGATGCCGTCCATTGGGTGCTTGGATATCAAATCGTTTACCTTTGCAGATTTAAGTAGTGCTCCCAGCGCAATATATGTCTGATATATCGTTGATTGTGCATATCCGTCTTGCTTCATCTTATTCAACACCGTCCAGCAGTGCATCTGCTTGACATCGGAAAGAAGCATTCTGCCGAGCAGCGGGCGGACATTAAGTGTGTATCTCTCTGTGTAGTTTCTTCTGGTGTTGTCTGCACGGTTTGCAACAATGTTATTTATCCAGTAATCAAACCAGGCATCTACCGTCATACTGCTGCCTGCACATATTGTGCTGTGAGCATCTTCGTATTTTGCTTCTGCGAGCCACTTTTTTGCCTGCACCGCAGTAGAGAACAGTTTCTCAATTCTCTTTCCGTTCCTGTTTGTAAATCTTGCCGAGTACATTTTGTCTTTTCTCTGTACTATACCTTTTCCGAGTTCCTTGCCTTTTAAATCTTTTCCCATTATTTTATTCCTCCTTATATTTGTTAAGCACCGATTTCCAGTGCGTTTTCGAGATATCTTTCGAACGGCTTGCGCTTGATGAGGCGCTTGGAACCTACGTGCAGTACAAAGGGGCACATAGGGTTGTTAACCATATCGTATATCTTGTTGATGCCGATATTCGAAAGTTCTGCTGCTTCATTGACTGTAAGGTTGAGTTTTTCCCAGATGGGTACGTTAATTGTGTTATTTGTCATATAATTTCTCCTTTTCTTTTTCTATATAATACTGAATGTCGGACGGCCATTATAATCTTGATCCCAAATAAACCAAGCATACATTTTTGTACCGTTGTTTTTGCTTTTTTCTTCCCCGAAAGGATACATTGTGACTCTTTCTGAATGTATATACATATGTTTCAAATGGCTGCTATTTAATAATTCTTTTCGTTGTTTACTTGAAAGAAAATATATGTTTAGCAGTAGTATAACTTTCTTTTTTGATATTCTTAAAAACTCTTTCAACAAACTACCACCCTTCTTCTCGGGAAGAGTCATTAGGTTGTACGGCGGATTTGTAATAATTA
>JAZSCG010000138.1:0-1607 GCA_045602805.1 Feifaniaceae bacterium | reverse complement strand
GAGCCGAGGACGCTTGCACACAATCTTTTTGATGCATTAAGATTTTTTGACTCGACACCCGTTTCTGTGATATACGCACGTGTTGCTGACGGAAACGGCATAGAAATGGCAGTCTTGAACAGACTTATCAAAGCGGCAGGTTTTACTGTAATAGAGGTATAATATGAAAATAATCGGCATCGTCGGAAGAAGCGGTACGGGAAAATCGTATATAAGCGCCTTTTTTAAAGAAAAAGGTGCACTTGTCATTGACGGTGACAAAATTGCGCACGCTCTTATGAAAGAGGGTCCTCTTGTAAACGAACTTGCCGACGCTTTCGGCAAAGATATCCTCTGTGAAAACGGCATTGACCGCAAGAAACTCGGGAAAATCGTTTTTTCCGACCCGACAAAGCTTGAAACGCTCAACAAAATATCACACGCCCATATATGCCGTGAATTTGACAGGCTTATTGCAGAAAGTGATGCCCCCTTTGCCGTGATAGATGCGGCGGCACTCATTGAAAGCGAGTATAAATGTGACCTGCTGGTTGCCGTTTTGTCAAACGATGATATATGCACAGAGCGTATTATGAATCGGGATAACATTTCAAAGGAAGATGCAAAGTCCCGCCTTTCTGCGCAGAAAAAAGATGATTTTTATACCCAAAATGCAGACTATGTCATAGTAAATGACGGCAGAGACATTACCCCCGTTTTAAAGGAGATTTATGAAAAAGCTATTTAGGCTGATAATATTCTTACTCGTCATATCGGCATTCGGCATATGTGCAGTTGCAAGGCTTTTTCCGCTTGAGTATAAGGAAATTATCGTTTACTATTCCGAAGAATACGATGTTTCACCCACACTTATAGCGGCAATAATAAAAGCAGAGAGTAACTGGCAGACGGATGCGGTATCTTCCGCACAGGCAAAAGGGCTTATGCAGTTGTCCGATACCACTTTTGAATGGATAGCAAACGAAAACGAAGATATATTCGACCCCAAAACAAACATAAAATACGGCACTTTTTATTTTTCAAAACTTTACGCCACCTACGGCGATAAGGACACCGCCCTTGCCGCATACAACGCAGGCAGCGGAAACGTGGATAAATGGCTGATTGACTCACGCTACAGCAAGGACGGGAAGAGTATAGATTCCACCCCCTACGGTGAAACCAACAGATATATGAGAAAAATAAATTTTTACGAAAAAATATACGACCTGATATACGATTTTTAGGAGATGATGACTTTGGAAAACAAAACAAAGGGCGAAATGCTTGCAGAAGAGTTGTTCTACAAACCCAAAAACGGATACGACGTTTTTGATGACAGCGAGATAGAAAAGGCTTATGCCTACTGCGAAGGCTACAAGGCTTTTATAGACGAATGTAAAACTGAAAGAGAATGTGTTGAAAAGGCAGTTACACTTGCAAAAGAAAACGGCTTTACGCTTTTTGACAGAAACAAGTCGTACAAGCCGGGTGATAAGGTATACACCGTAAACAACGGCAAGGCAGCATTCTTCTTTGTATTCGGTAAAAAGACGGTTGATAACGGAATTTACATCGCCGGCAGTCATATCGACTCGCCCCGTCTTGACTTAAAGCCGAGACCGCTT
>JAZSCG010000137.1:0-2697 GCA_045602805.1 Feifaniaceae bacterium | reverse complement strand
ACAAGGCTTGTAAGATACTGAAGTGAATCAAGTGTTTCGCCTCTTCTTCCTATAACAAGGCCCATGCCTTCGCCTTCAAGAAGAAGATTTACGGAATTGTTTTCTGTGTCGGAAGTAATGTTTGCTTCAACGCCCATAACGTCAAAAACTTCTTTAACAAATTTTACTGCAACCTCGGCACCCTTTTCCAAAACTTCGGGAGCGACGGGTTTGCTTTCTCTTTTCGGCTTGGGAGTCGGCGCCTCTTTAACCTTTTCAGGCTTTGGAGCAACCTTCTTTTCCGATATTTTTTCATCAGCAAGTGTAAAATTCTGCTTTGGAAGAGGTTTTGAAACCTTTGCGGGCTTTTCTTCCTTTTTCTGACCCTTGGGTGCAATTTTCTCGTCTGCAAGAGTAAATTTCTTTTCGCTCTTTACGTCGGGAACTTCCATTAAAATTTTTACCTTAGCCTCTGTTTTGATAAGACCGAGAAGCTTGCTTGTAGGGAATTCCTCAACCTCGTAATTTATGCCGGCATCCACGTCAAGACCTAGTTCTTTTGCACCGTTTGCAACAGCCTCGTCAATGGTTTTACCGGTAAAGAAATATTCTTTAGTCATTTTCATTTTCTCCGTTTTCTTCTTCTGTCGATTTTTCCTCAAGTGATGTGAGGGGTTTCTGACCTGCAGCTTTTCTTGCGGCATTTTTCTTATCAAGCTTTTCCTGCTCAATACGTTCCTGACGCTCTTTAGCAAGTCTTGATTTCTTGAGCTTTCTCTCTAAAACAGCCTGCTTTAACTCATATTCAGCATCGGCAGCAGCCTGTGCGGGAGACATAAATGCATTTAAAAGAAGTGTCTGCAGAATACCGAACACGTTTGAAATTATCCAGTAAAGACCGATACCTGCGCTGAACATAAAGGTGAAAACAAGCGAAATACCGGGGCCCATGATGAACATCATAAGGCTGTTGTTCTGCTGCTGATTCTGCATCGTGTACTTTGTTGTAGACTGTGAAACAAAGGTCTGAAGCAGTGCTGTAAGGAATGAGAACAGCGGAATCAGAAGAAGCAGATTGAAGTTTGAAAGACTCGGTGTTACAGTAAGGTCCATTCCGAGGAAATTGAAATTGGGAACTCCTTTGAAAAGTTCACCGAGCTCTGAAGCGTGCTGAGTCATCACCTGCATAAGCGAAACTTCGCCATACTGGGGATTTACAGTGAATTTTTCCATAAGCGCAAGCTCAGCCTCTGTCAGCGAAAGTGACTGAAGTTTGGTTGCGATGTTTGAAATCGCCTCTGCAGAATAGCTTGAAATATATGTCAGAGGCTGCTGGATAACCCTGTAAAGAATAAACAGAATCGGGAGCTGGATAAGTAAGGGAAGACAACCGCCCATAGGGTTGAAGCCTTCTTTCTGATAAAACTCCATAACCTTCTGCTGAGCAAGATTTTTATCGTATGCAAATTTTTTGCGGATAAGTCTTTCCTTAGGCTGAAGTTTGATCTGCTTGATGGTGTTTTTCTGCTGCTTTATACCAAGAGGAAGAAGGAGAATCTTCACTGCAAGTGTAAAGAGGATAAGAGCCACACCGTAGTTGTTGCACAAATCATAGAAAAATTTAAGTATTGTGCCGAAAAACTCGTAAATAACGCTCATTTCTTTTTGTCCTTTCTCGGCGGAACAAAGTCTATACCGCCTTTAAATAACGGGTTGCAACGCAGGAGCCGCCATATTGCCAGCAGACTGCCCTTTGCCGCACCGTGAATTTCGATCGCTTCTTTAGCATATTGGGAACAGGTCGGATAATACCTGCAACACGCCTTTTTGTGCGGTGATATACGTTTCTGGTAAAACGTTATAAGTTTAATCAGTAGTTTCTTCATTGAGTACACCGAGTTTATCAAAAAGACGGCGCATATCCTGGGTTACCTCTGCACAGGTTGCCGTTATGCAGGCAGATTTTGCTGCTATAACAAAATCAAGCCCGCCCTTAACCTGTGGAGAAAGCGCACGAAAAGCCTCACGCATCAGACGTTTACATCTGTTGCGCTGTACGGATTGTCGTATTTTCTTCTTACTCACAGTAAGGCCGAGCCGGTTAACCCCGAGGCGATTTTTCACAACGTAAACAACCACCTTGGAGCCGGGCGCAGAGTTGCCCTTGTAATATGCACGACGAAATTCGTGATTTTTGTTGATTGTGTTTTTCATAACGTCAGTTATAAACAAAAAGACCGAGCTTGTCGGTCTTAATGAGACTTAGTAAGAGAGTCTTGCTCTGCCCTTTGCTCTTCTGCGAGCAAGCACTTTTCTGCCGTTTCTTGTTGACATTCTTTTTCTGAAGCCATGAACTTTGCTTCTATGTCTTTTCTTGGGCTGGTATGTTCTTAACATTGTAGCCACTCCTTTCGACTTCTTTATATAATAATTATAATATTTCTAAAGCTGCACAAACAATTATACATAAAATGCCCCGTCGTGTCAACCAAATTTTTTTGAATAAATTTAAAACACACTATATTGCGATTAAATCACAAATCAGACACAAGAAAGGTGTTTTCTGACGAGATTTAAGGCATATGATGCCGAGTATTCCCTGATATAATTTCTGTCTGCACCGTCACGGGATACAACATTTTTAAAAGTTTTTACACCGTTTTTGTCGGCAATGCCGTACCATACCGTGCCGACGGGTTTTTCTTTGGTACCGCCGTC
>JAZSCG010000136.1:0-8099 GCA_045602805.1 Feifaniaceae bacterium | reverse complement strand
CAAATCCTGTAAGCTTTTTGTCGGTGGTGCGGATGAAGGGACTTGAACCCCCACGATAAAATCACTAGATCCTAAGTCTAGCGCGTCTGCCAATTCCGCCACATCCGCATATTAAGTTTTTACCTCTTAATTTTTACACGGAAGAGGTTACCCGAGGAGGAGCATATCGCTTAATCCTCATATATGAAAACGGTTAAAACCGTAATCAACAATAAATTCACATACAGGACGGAACCTAAGTCTAGCGCGTCTGCCAATTCCGCCACGCCCGCATATTAAGTTTTTACCTCTTAATTTTTACACGGTAGAGGAACACCGAGGAGGGCACAAAAGCTTAATCCTCATCTATGAAAACGGAAAAACCGTAATCAACAATAAAATCACATACAGGACGGATCCTAAGTCTAGCGCGTCTGCCAATTCCGCCACGCCCGCATGTTTTGTTATCTTATCACGATAACCGTGAAAAGTCAATTGTACACATAAAAATAATTGTTGATTTTTAGTCTTAAATATGTAATATTTAAATTGTATTTATCGGAAGGGGACGGGCTTTTGAAAGAGTTTACAAATCTGCATATGTTCTTTGGAACGCAGGGCATGAATGTCGGCGTATCAAGGGTAAGGAAAATGGAGAGTCTGATATACGTAGTCAGCGGGGAAATTAGAGTCGCCGAAAAAAGCGGCATGTATGATTTTCTTGCACGGGAGGGGGAACTGCTGTATATTCCGTCGGGTGATGCGACCGCAATATATGCTCCGTCCGAAAACAAAATAATGATGATAAAGTTTGACGGCAAACTGCAGATGCAGGCGTTTTGCATCAAAAAAGACGATAACCACGAGGCTTTGTCAACTGCAGATTATATGGCTTGTCAGCTTGAAAAGCACCGTGAAAAAGACGACAGTTTTTTTGCAATGCTGACGTATAAACTTCTCTGTGAATTAAAGCAGTACACTCAAAAATCGGCACCGCAGAAATTCCACAAGCTTTTTCCGGTTATTGCAGAGCTTCGTGCACATCCTGAGGTCGACAAAAAGATTCTTGACTATGCAAAAATGTGCGGTATGAGCGAAGTGGGTTTTCGCAAACTGTTTATGGAATATACGGGCATGACGCCTGTCGAATACAGGACACAGCTACGTCTGAAAATGGCGGCGGATATGCTTTGTGACGGTGAATATTCCGTCACCGAGGCGGCGGCAAGAAGTGGTTTCAACTCGATTTCTTTCTTCTGCCGTGAATTCAAGAAATTCTACGGTTACAGTGCGGGGAATATTTTTCAAAAGTCTTGACGAAAGAAAAACTGCGTGTTATAATTGCAAGAAATATAATAATAATATTAAGGGAACCAGCTGACTGTAGAGGGCTTGTTCCCTTATGTTTTTTTAAGGGGAAATTTTTATGGAAATACAACTCCGTGAACTTATTGAACAGATAAAGAAAGACGGTGTGCAGGCGGCAGAAGATGAGGCTGCGTGCATAATTGAGAATGCAAAGGCACAGGCTGAGAAAATAGTTGTCGATGCAAAGATGCAGGCTGAAAAAATTCTTGCCGATGCAAAGGCAGAAACCGAAAGAATGACAAAATCAAGTCAAGAGGCTATTTCACAGGCAGGCCGCAATCTGCTTATATCCTTCAGGGAAAGCGTGACAAGAGAGCTTGAGGCGATTGTGGGTGAAAATGTTTCGTCGGTATATTCGTCAGAGGCGTTTGCAAAACTCATTATCAATGTTGTTGAATGTTGGGCAGCAAAGGCTGATGCCGAGGATATCGCAGTCATCTTAAATAGTGACGATTTGAAAAAACTCGAAGAAACACTTCTTTCGGCACTCAAGGAAAAAATGCTTAAGGGTATCACGCTCAAAGCAAACGATAACTTTGACGGCGGATTCCGTATTGCCGTAAATAACGGCAGTGCATACTACGATTATTCTGCAGAGGCGGTTGTCGATATGCTTTCAAATTATCTCAGTCCCAAAGTTACAAAGCTTTTGAAAGAGGCGTAAGAATTATGGCTGAATATTATTTGATTTCGCAGTTGCCGTCACTCGACGGGATAAGCGAAAATACGCCGCTGCCCATTGCACAGGAGAGGTTTTTTGAATTGTGTAATCGGTTTCTGGATAAAAAGTCGCAGGGGATAATGAAAAAACTTACGATTTCACCCTCAAGGTACTGTGAGAGCACAGGCTCTGCTCTGGTGGATGCATGGAATGAGAGTGAGAAAAATCTGCGCTATGCTTTAGGCAAGGTTCGTGCCGTGAAAATGAAAAAGCAGTTTGATGAGGAAGGCAGGATTTTACCTGTCGAATACGTCAAGGCGGCAGGCACGGCGGCAGAGATGGAAAATCCCATGGAAGCTGAGAAGTATTTGAGTGCTTTTCGTCTCGGTATGCTTGAAGCCTTAAGACCGATGGACAGTTTTTCGCAGGATTACATTTTTTATTACGGACTTAAATTAATGCTTCTTCTGCGCATAAGACAGTTTGATAAGCACTCAGGTGAAGAAGTATACAGAAATATTTATAACTCCATTTTAGGTGGAGACAAGTTGGAGGCAATGCAATGACCGAAAATACAGGAAAGGTTGTAAGCATAAACGGAAACTTGGTGTCGGTTGAGTTTGACGGCAATGTTTCCATGAATGAGATATGCTTTGTTAAGGTGGGTGACACTGCGCTTAAAAGCGAGGTTATCCGCATAAGAGGCAATATTGCACAGATACAGGTTTACGAGATGACCGACGGCATCAAATGCGGTGATGCGGTTGAATTTACGGGGGATATGCTCTCGGCAGAGCTCGGTCCCGGTCTTCTCGGACAGGTGTATGACGGGCTTTTGAATCCGCTGCCCGTTCTGGCAGAGCAGGCAGGCTGGTTTTTGGAGCGCGGAATATACGCAGAAAGTCTGGACACCGAAAAAAAGTGGGCTTTTACACCTACTGCAAAAGTCGGCGATACACTTCGTGCAGGCGAATATATCGGAAGCGTTCCCGAAGGTCCCTTTACACACAAAATTTTTATCCCCTTCTATCTGCTTGGCAATTATAAGGTGAAATGGATTGCAGGGAAGGGTGAATATACAGTAAAAGAAAAGGTTGCGGTTGTAACGGATGAAAGAGGCCGTGACATTTCGATATCAATGTCTTTCAAATGGCCCGTAAAACGTGCGGTAAAATGCTACAGCGAAAGACTTGCACCCGTCGAAACGATGGAAACAAAGGTGCGTCTTATCGACACGTTTTTTCCCGTGGCTAAGGGCGGCACTTACTGTACGCCCGGCCCGTTCGGTGCAGGTAAAACCGTTTTGCAGCATACTACATCAAAATATGCCGATGTTGACATTGTAATTATCGCAGCCTGCGGTGAACGTGCAGGTGAGGTTGTTGAAACGCTGACGGAGTTTCCTGAACTTACCGACCCCAGAACAGGCCGTTCTCTTATGGAACGTACCATTATTATCTGTAATACATCATCAATGCCCGTTGCTTCCCGTGAAGCATCGGTTTACACTTCGGTAACGCTTGCCGAATATTATCGACAGATGGGACTCAACGTTCTTCTTCTGGCAGACTCTACGTCACGTTGGGCACAGGCACTTCGTGAAATGTCGGGCAGACTTGAGGAGATACCCGGTGAAGAGGCATTCCCCGCATATCTTGAATCCTACATTGCGGCATTTTACGAAAGGGCAGGCTATGTCCGCCTTCCCGACGGCAGTACAGGCTCCGTTACGATAGGCGGTACCGTTTCACCCGCAGGCGGTAACTTTGAAGAGCCTGTGACACAGGCAACACTCAAGGTTGTAGGTGCTTTCCACGGTCTGTCCCGTGAGCGCTCGGATGCAAGAAAGTACCCTGCCATTGACCCGCTTATTTCATGGTCAAAATACAAAGGTGTTGTAGATATTGAAAAATCCGATTTCTGCAAGAGCATACTTTTCCACGGTGACGAAATCGGCTCGATGATGAAGGTTGTCGGCGAAGAAGGTACAACTCTTGAGGATTATATAACCTATCTGAAAGCAGAGATGCTTGATGCAGTTTATCTGCAGCAGAACTCTTTTGACGCAGTCGATGCCAACTGTGGCACTCTGCGACAGAAGTATGTTACAGACAAACTGATTTACGTTCTGGGCAGCGATTATGAGGTGGACGGCAAGGATGAAGCCAGAGGCTTCTTTAACCGCCTGCGCCAGAAATTTATCGACTGGAACTATACCGAATTTGAAAGCGATGCCTTCAAAAAGGCAGAGGCGGATATCGATGCTCTCTACAGCGAGGGTAAGGGAAGATTAAAGGACGGTGAATGAGGGTGAATAAAGTTTACAATCGAATAGAATCCATCACCGGCAACGTTATTACCGTGCGTGCAAACGGCGTTAAGTATAAAGAACTTGCACAGATAAATACACGTTTTGGCAAATCGCTTGCACAGGTTAATAAAATTGAGGGGGACATTGTGTCTCTGCAGGTATTTGCAGGCGGTCAGGGTGTCTCAACGGGGGATGAGGTTCGTTTTCTCGGTCACGAGATGCGTGTATCCTTCGGCGAGGATTTACTCGGCAGAATATTCAACGGCTCGGGTGAGCCGAGGGACAAAGGCCCTGCACTTACGGAGAATATGACGGCAATCGGCGGTCCGTCGGTCAATCCGACAAAGCGTATTCTTGCCAACCGTATGATGAGAACCAATATACCGATGATTGATATGTTCAACACGTTGGTTGTGTCTCAGAAACTTCCGATTTTCTCCATTTCGGGTGAGCCGTATAACCAGCTTCTTGCACGTATTGCAATGCAGGCAGAGGCGGATGTAATCGTGCTCGGCGGTATGGGACTTAAGTATGACGATTTTCTCTATTTTAAGGATGAACTTTCAAAGGGCGGCGCTCTCAGCAAGACGGTTATGTTTATTCATACTGCGTCTGACCCGACTGTTGAATGTATGATGATTCCCGATATGGCACTTGCCGTTGCAGAGCAGTTTGCCCTGCAGGATAAAGACGTATTGGTGCTTTTAACCGATATGACGAACTTTGCCGATGCCATGAAGGAAATAGCGATTACTCAGGAACAGGTGCCCTCTAACCGAGGCTATCCCGGTGACCTTTATTCACAGCTTGCGTCCCGTTACGAAAAGGCGGTTGACTTTGCAAATTCAGGCTCGGTCACCGTTTTGGCGGTAACAACCATGCCGGGTGATGACGTAACACACCCCGTTCCCGACAATACGGGTTATATCACAGAGGGTCAGTATTATCTCAAAGGCGGCAGAATTGAGCCGTTTGGCTCGCTTTCACGACTCAAGCAGAACGTGAACGGCAAAACGAGAAAAGACCACAGGGCGCTTATGGATGCAATGATTCGTCTGTATTCTTCATATAAGGAAACGATTGAAAAGAAGAATATGGGCTTTTCCATGAGCAAATGGGATGAAAAACTTCTCAAATACGGCGAGCTTTTTGAAAGTAAGCTGATGGCGCTGTCGGTCAATCTGTCACTTGAAGATGCGCTTGATTTGGGCTGGGAAATACTTTCCGACTGCTTTAATAAGGATGAAACCGGAATCAAATCAGACCTTACTGATGAATTCTGGCCTGAAAGGTAAGGAGGATTTGGAGTTTTGGCAAAAATCAAACTGACTAAAAATGAGTTGAAGGTACAAAAGGACGCACTTAAAATGTACCGCAGATATTTGCCTACGCTGACACTGAAAAAGCAACAGCTCCATGCAGAAATCCGCACGATTGAAGCAAAGGCGAAAGCAGTGAGAAAACAAAGAGAAGACCTTGAAAAGAACTTCTCTGACTGGATTGCAGTTTTCAGTGAAAAGGCCGCATTTCCCGAAGGGGTAATAACGGTTGACAATATCCGTAAAGGAAGAGGAAACATTGCAGGTGTTGACATTCCCACCTATGAGGGTGCGGATTTTTCGAGAGGGGACTATGATTTGTACGAAACGCCTCTCTGGGTTGATATAGCCGCAAATCATATGGAGAAGGCGATGTCTCTCGATTTGGAGGCGCAGGTGCTTGATGAGCAGGTCAGACTGCTCGAGGCAGAGCTTGTTTCAACATCGCAAAGGGTTAACCTGTTTGAAAAGGTTAAAATCCCCGAGACAGAGCAAAATATCAAAAAAATATCCATTTATATGGCGGACCAGCAGGTCAGCGCTGTGGTTCGTTCAAAAATATCCAAACGTAAGATTGCCCTTCGTAATGCTGAAGTTTCCGAGAGGGAGGTTTATTCATTATGATTGTGCCTATGAAAAAAGTGTCTCTCATTATGATGGGTGACAGGAAAAAAGAAACACTAAAAAAACTTCGTAAACTCGGAATCGTCCACATTGAAATAACCGAAGGCTCGGGTGAGAAGCTTGTAACGCTCAGAGAGCAGATTGCTCTGCTCGAGGGTGCCATTTATACCGTAGGCAAGAATAAAGCACAGCAAAAAGAGATAAGTGTAGAAAAGGCAATTGCCGTTGCGGGTGAGATTGCATCTCTTGACGAAGAAAAAAAGAAATTCCAGGCAGAGCAGAGTGCACTTGGTGCAGAGCTTGACAGGCTTAAAGCCTGGGGTGAAATTGAGCCGAGGGTTATAAGCGAACTCTCATCAAAAGGCATTGACATTTCTTTTTGCGAGATGCAAAAATCCGAGTATGAGAAACTGCCCGACAGCGTAACAACAGTAAGGCTTACGGCGGATAGGGACTCGGTTAAATTTCTTCTCATATCCGATGAAGAGGGTATGGTGCCTGATATCTGCAAGGTGCAGTTACCGCAGGCTTCTACCCGTGAAATGAGGGGCAGAATTGAGGATTTAACCGCCCGTATCGTTGAAACGGATGAGAAAATTTCTTCAAATGCCGTCTATGTTGACAGCATAAAAGGGGCAATAAAAGCCCTTGAAAAAGACGTCGAATTTGAAATCTATAATACGGGTATGGAAGATCAGAATCTTTCAGCCGACAGCAGTGTAGCCTACTTTACAGGCTATATCGAAGAGGAAAATGTTGACGCTTTAAAAGAAACGGCAAAAAACAACTCGTGGGGACTTGTTATAGAAGAACCGTCGCAGGAGGATAACGTTCCCACCAAGCTTAAGAATAATAAATTTGTAAGTCTTATCTATCCGCTTACCGACTTTTTAGGTACGGTGCCCGGATATTTTGAGTATGACATTTCCGCCTGGTTTTTGTCATTTATTCTCATATTTTTCGGAATCATTTTCGGGGATGGCGGTTACGGGCTTCTGATTTGTGCAGTTGCAGCAATTCCGATTATAAAAGCAATCATTTCAAAAAAGGCGGTATCGCCCGCATTTCTGCTTGTCGGACTATTCGGTCTTTCAACGGTGCTGTGGGGCACGCTCACGTGCACGTGGTTCGGTCTGTCACCCGAGCAGTTGCCCGCATGGCTTAAAAGCTTATCGGTGCCAGTAATTTCAAACGTCTATGCCGATAAGATATGGCATCCGTTCTGGACAGACGGGGCAGGGCTGACAACAGCGCAGAATCTGCAGATATTCTGCTTCTCGCTGGCACTCATACAGCTCACGGTTGCGCACATAAAAGGCGCAATAAGAAATAAGGGCTCGGTTAAAATGCTCGGCGATATCGGCTCGATATTACAGCTTCTCGGAATTTATTATCTCGTGCTCAGCCTCGTTGTAAATGCACAAGTTTTCAGCTTCGGTCTGGTGATAGCGGGTATTCCCGTAGGCACTGTTTCGATTGCACTTATTGGTGTCGGCTTTGTAATGAATTTCGTATTTGCAAACTACGAGGGCAGTATCGTAAAATCCGTGCTTTCGAGCTTAAAAAATATCGTTTCGGTACTTTTAGGCGTGGTCAACGTATTTTCGGACATCGTTTCGTATATACGTCTGTGGGCGGTCGGTCTTGCAGGTGCTGCAATCTCGGCTACGGTAAACGAACTTGCAGGTCCACTTCTTGGCAACTTTATGTTTATGGTGCTTGCAATCGTTCTGCTGGTATTCGGACACGGACTTAATATGATTCTGAACGTTCTGTCCGTCATCGTTCACGGAATCAGGCTGAATACGCTTGAATTTTCATCACATCTGGATATGTC
>JAZSCG010000135.1:0-1858 GCA_045602805.1 Feifaniaceae bacterium | reverse complement strand
ATTATGTTGAGTATGGGCAGCTTTTCACCGCCCGTCTCGCAGCCACGCCACTGGTCGCCGACGTAGAAATTGTGACAGCGGTCGGTCATAGTAAACAGACCTGTCTGCTCGTGCTGATTTTTAATCTGGGTATAAAGGTCCCATGCCTGAATGTCTCTTATTTTCATATAATTCTCCTCATTTCAAAACTTTTGTTCTATTTTGTTTTAAAAATAATGAAACTTCTTTGAAGTTTCTTCCATAACGTTGCCGAAAGGCAACATATCGCATCAAAGATATATCGCATACGCAGTATATATCGCAAATTCCGCAGGAATTTATATCGCTGATGAAGAAACACATAGTGTTTCTTCATCACCTTAACTCATCATGTCTGCTTCTTGACACGTCAAGTATAAACTCATCTTCGTCCACGTCGTAGATATAGACGTATTCACAGTCGTACTCGGCTACAATGCCCGTTCTGGCACGGTTTCGAACAAACTGCACACCCGTGAGCACGATGTCGGTATTCCCGTCACCGTCAACGTCCCTATAATTCGGTGTCATATGCCCACCGTAAAAATCGGTGCAGTCCGAGCCGTGTTCAAACAGATAATTAAACTGTTCCAGCCATTCATTACCAAACATAGCTCTGCTTGCAGGTATTTCATAAGACGTTTTGGTATCTTCATCAATCGGAATGAGTCGCAAATCGCCGTTTCCCACGTGCGTCGTGCATATCGCAGCGATGAAATTCCCCTGCGACATCTCCACGTACTCCACGTCCAGACGGTCTATAAAACCGCCTGCCGCAGTTTCTTCAAAGACAATTTCATCGCCACTCTCATTTACGTACAAGAGCTCTCCGTACCAATGGTCTTTAAGCGTCGCAAGCACGTACCTTTTACCACCTAAATCAAGCACCTCAAAGTAGCCTGCAATACCGTCCACACTTTTATCGTAAGCATCAAAAAGATACTGATGCTCACTTTTGAGTTTCGGTTGCACCTTGGGACCGTTATAATAATTCGGCTTTATAACGGGCGGTTCGGGTACCGATTCGATTTCAGGTTCGGGGTCGGGTACGGGTACGGGTTCAGACTCGGTTTCGGGTGCAGGCTCGGGTACGGGTACCGGATCGGCTTCAATTTCAATTTCAGGTTCGGTTTCCTGTTCAATTTCAGGTTCAACAATTTCGGTTTCTGCAACAGGCACTTCCTTCCCGCACGAAGCAAGACACAATAAAACCGCAAGTATTAAACAAAATAATTTTTTCATTTTTCCCTCACAAACGTAATCGAGCCGTCACCCGGCAGATGCGGACAGTTGTCCGCCGTATTTAACGTAAACGATTTGATTTTCATAAAAAGTCTTTTAACGTTCATTTTCGTACCGCATCGGCAATAAGAATCAAGACTTTCTGTATCAAAATCCACAACGCCTTTATGAAGACGTATATTATCCCGATCAAAAAATTCAACCGTATACTCCTGACCGTCGTCAAGATCAACTATTGACATATATGACGAATCTATCACAGTTGCCTGCATATTTGTTTCTTCGCAGTACCATACGCTGTCGGGTAACTCATAGAGAAACTGCATACATCTCGTGTTGAGATAAGTATAACCGATGACCCCTAATAAAAGAATCGCAATTACAAGAATAAAACATAACGTCATTTTAAAGAACATACGAGCCGTCATACTACCCCACCTTGTACATTATAATAGGCGTACCTGTTTCTTCGAGTAATCTATCCAAACCTGTTTCGTTGTTAACCGATTCATATTTATAAGGATACTCTCTATTGCTATACCTATTATAAACAATAATATCATTTTTCGAGTCACAAGTAAACGCTACTGTATGCAAT
>JAZSCG010000134.1:0-3279 GCA_045602805.1 Feifaniaceae bacterium | reverse complement strand
TTATTTATACGGTGCACACGGCACAAATGCAGTTACGGACGATGAAATACTTGCAAAATTCCACACCGATTATGCACGTATAAAGCACATTCTCGTTGCAACGGTTGACACAGAAACCTATCAGGCACTTGAAGGTGATGCACTTGCTGCTGCAGAGGCAAAATATGCAGACGTAGAGGCAAAGGTAAAGGCACTTGCCGTAAATAACGAGGCAGGCTTTACCGCAATCATGAACGAATACAACGAAGACCCGGGTATGACTCAGTCGCCCGACGGTTACGTGGTTACAGATAACGGTCAGTTCGTTCAGGCATTCGTAGATGGTGCTTTCTCTGTTGAAGTCGGTGAATACGCATTCGTTGACAGCGAGGAATACGGCCACCACATATTAATGCGCCTTCCCACCCGTGAGGAAGATATTAAAGCACAGTTCGGCACCGTTGATACCTACCTTCAGAACGCAAGGTCAATGCTCGTTTCGGACGACCTTTCGGAAAAGGTTGCCGACGACAAGGTTGACATCAACGACGATGCACTCGCAGAACTCGTTTCAAGCCTTATAAAATAAAAAAATTGTAAGGGACGGCGGTAACGCCGTCCCTTAATTTAATTGAAACTTCGGTAAGAAGTTTCTTTCCTTATCGTTGCCGTCAGGCAACATATCGCGTCCGAAGGACATATCGAGTGTGAAACACATATCGAGTTGACCTCGGGCAACATATCGAGAATTCCGTCAGGAATTCATTTTTTTATTCTTCTGTTTCTTCAAAATTATGTTTTAAAATAACGAGTCGCACAATATGCTGATGCTCGTCAACCTCTTTGACAATGAGCGTGTAATTCTTGAAATCAAACGCATCAAACGGAACGGGCATGGCACCGATATTCTGTGTCGCCCAACCGCCGACCGTTGCAAAATCGGTCTGAATCTCATCTTCGTCGATGTCAAGGTTGTCCATAAATTCGGTAAGATTCATATCGCCCGAACATTCAAAGCGTTCATCGGTAAATTTTTGCCATTCGTTGACGATATCATCATTCTCGTCCCAGATTTCGCCGACAAGCTGTTCCAAAACGTCCTCCATAGTAACGATACCCGTTATGCCTCCGTACTCGTCGGCAACAAGTGCCATATGAGTCTGGTGCTTACGGAACTCGTCCATTATGGCATGAAGCTTCATGGTTTTGGGTATCATAACGGGCTTTAAGAGAATATCCGAAAGAGCAACCTCTTTATCCTCCGCAAGCTCCTTGAGAAGATGCTTTACGTAAAGTATGCCTACCACGTGGTCAATAGTGCGCTCGTAAACCGGATATCTCGAAAACTGCGTTTCTTCGATAACTTCAAGAATATGCTCCATACTGTCGCCTATTTCAAAGCCGACGACGTCTATTCTCGGTGTGAGAATTTCAGCCGCTTCCATATCCGAAAATTCGAGTGCCGACTGTAAAAGCTCAGTTTCCTCTTCGTCGATGACACCGTCATCCTCTGCCGTATCGAGAATGTTTTCAAACTCCTCCTCGGTTATCGTTACGACCTGTTCGTTCTTTCTTGTCCACATAAGGCTGAAAAGCTTTACCACAAACGAGGTGATAAGCACGGCGGGAAAGAATACCACCATCATAACGAGAAGCGGATAAGCCGCAAATTTTGCAAACGTTTCATTTATACGGCGTGCTATCATCTTGGGTGTGATTTCACCGATGATAAGAATAAGCACCGTCATTATAACCGTAACTATTGACGATGCGGCATCGTCACTCATACTTAAATCCTTTGCAAGACCGACAGCAATAACCGTTGCAGTTGACGTCGCCGCAATATTAACAAGGTTGTTACCTATAAGTATGGTTGAAAGCGCATAATCATAGTGATTATATATAAAACGTACAAGCTTGTCCGAAAACGTGGGGTTTTCGATTTCTTTTTTATATTTGAGTTTACTCAGTGATGTATAAGCAATCTCCGAGCCTGAGCAGAATGCAGAGCACAGGAGAAGCAGCGCTATACCTAAATATGCCATATTCCCTGCCCCCTTATACAAGCTCCAGGCCTTCGCCTGCATCGCTTTCATCACGTATGTCACCCACAAGTTCTTCAAGCAGGTCTTCCATCGTGATGATGCCTATTTTTTTGCGGTTTTTGTCAACAACAAAAACCATGTGTAATTTATTAAGCCTCATTCTCTGCAAAAGGTCTACGATTTCAGTCTCACTGTCAAAAACGTAGGGCTTGAGCAGAAGCTTCCTCAGTCGGCAGGATTTACCCGACACGTATTTACTTAAAAACGTATTTACGGGCAATATACCCACTATATTATTCTTATTGCCTTCGTATACGGGAAGACGGGAATAAGAACTGTTAGTAGCAAGTGCCACGAGTTCCTGTTTCGAGATTGTGCTCGGTATCGATATAACCTCATCCATCGGAATCATTATTTCGTGAGCAACTTTTTCACGGAATTCCATTGCAGTGTTTACAAGTGCCTGCTGCTCGGGATCAAGTACACCTTCATCCTCGATTGTTTCGATGATGCTGATAAGCTCCTCCTCCGTAACCTTATCGTCATTACCCGGAGAAAAAAACTTCGACAAAAGCTTTGAAATTACCGAAAACAGAGCCGACACGGGTGTCAGCACTTTTACAAGGAAAGCCATACTCGGTGCAAAAGCAAGGGCAATCGCCTCACTCTTTGCCTTGGCAAGACTTTTGGGAATCATCTCAGCAAAAAGATATACAATGATTGTGGTTATAAGCGTACCGTATACGACGTACTCCTCCGAAAACGTTCTTATAACGAGAAGTGCCGAAAGTGACGCACAGCTTGCATGGAAAATATTATTTCCTATTAAAAGCGTAGTAAGCGTCTTGTCAAAACGGTCACAAATCCACAGCGCAGTTTTTGCGCGTTTGTCGCCTTTGTCTGCCATAGTGCGCAGACGGACCTTGCTGACTGCTGTATAAGCAGTCTCAGATGCGGCAAAATAAGCCGAACACAACAAAAATAAAACATACAGTATACTACTACCGGCGGGATCCAAGAAAAAACCAACTCCTTAAAAATAATTATCATATCTATTATAACAGATATATATAAAAGGTCAAGAGCAATAAAAAAGCAGTCCTCGGACTGCTTTTTTCTACACAATATCGTATAATTCTTTAAGTGATTTTATTTCATAAGTTATATCAAGGTCGGTTTTCTCACCCTTCGGGTTGAACCAGCAGGTGTCAATACCTGCATTTATACCGCCCTGAATGTCACTCGTAAGGCTGTC
>JAZSCG010000133.1:0-7806 GCA_045602805.1 Feifaniaceae bacterium | reverse complement strand
ATCGTTGCTATAATCAAGGCAGTATTCGGTTACTCTCTTGCACTCTGGCTCAACAACAAGGGCTATTCAATGGCAATCGTTGCGGCAGGTGCAATATTCGGCGTAACACTCGGCACGGTTGTAGGTGCGGTATTTCTTGCGGTAAGAAGGGCGTTTTTCAAGCCTGAGTACAATGAGGTGGTTGAAGACACTTCCTGCAAAAGCTCGGGCTCACTTGCAAAGAAAATACTGTGGATAATGATACCCATAACAATAAGCTCATCGGTACTCTCGGTTACAAATCTTCTTGATGCTGCTGTCGTTCAGAACAGACTTGATACGATAGCGTCTACGCTGTCAAATACAGTGGCTATGATATACGGCAGCTATTCGGGCTATGCGAGGGTTCTTTTCTCACTTCCGACTGCACTTATCATTCCTATGGGTACGGGTATAATTCCGTCCATTTCGGCGGCATTTGCAAGCAAAAGGATAGATGAAACCAAGGGTATGATTTCATCAACCTTTAGAATATCGGTATTTCTTGCGCTTCCCTGCGGTATCGGACTTTCTGTTATGGCAAATCCGATTCTGTCACTCCTTTACCCGTCGAAACCCGTTGAAGTGTCGATAGCGGCACCGCTGCTTCGTCTTTTAGGTCCTGCGGTGGTGTTCGTCTGTCTTGTTTCGATAACAAATGTTATGCTGCAGGCGATTGGTAAAGAGTGGATGCCTGTATTTACAATGTTTATAGGCGGCGGCATAAAACTTGTTATGAATTATATAATGGTAGGAAATCCGTCGATAAACATAAACGGTGCCCCCATAAGCACGAATGTCTGCTATGCGGTAATCACAATACTTAATTTAATAGTAATATCAAAGGTTCTGGGCAAAGGACTCGGAATACTGTCGGCTGTGGTAAAGCCTGTCATTGCGGCAGCACTTTGTGGTGTCGGTGCATACTTCACATACACTCCTGTCGCATCCCGCATGGGCAACACCATAGGTCTCGGTGCAAGCATATGCGTGGCGGCTCTGATTTACTTTGTATCACTCGGAATAATGAGGTGGTACAGGGCTGAAGACGTCCGTTTACTGCCTATGGGTGAAAAAATTGAAAAAATACTTGCAAAAATAGGTTGGATAGTATAAAATGGAGAGTATAGGGAAAATTCACAGTTTAAAAACGAAAAATAAGTATAGCTTTAGTGATTTTGTCGAAATTATTCACATTTTGCGTCAACCCTACGGTTGCCCGTGGGATAGGGAGCAGACTCATCAGTCTATTCGCAAAAGTCTTATTGAGGAAACGTATGAGGCGTGTGAGGCGATTGATACGCAGGATACCGAACTTCTCAAGGAAGAACTGGGGGATATAATGCTTCAGGTGCTTCTCCACAGTGAGATGGAGGCGGAGAAGGGTGTGTTCACAGTTGATGACGTGATAGACGCTGAATGTCGCAAAATGATATACAGGCACCCGCACGTGTTCGGCGAAGTTGAGGCGGATACGACCGACGTGGTGCTTGATAATTGGGACAAGCTTAAAAAGAAAGAAAAATCACAGAAAACAGACACTGATACGTTAAAGAGTGTGGCGGCAAGTCTGCCTGCTTTGATGCGTGCCTATAAGGTTAGAAAAAAAGCGTCGAAAGCGGGACTTGATATAAACGGTTCTGCAGACAGGCTTGAGAACCTTCTTACGCTGTACCGTGAAAACGGTGGCAGTGAAGAACTTGTGGGCGATATTATTTTTGAGGCGGTGGGCATCGCAAACGAGGCTGATGTCGAGCCGGAAGAAGCGCTTACACGCAGGGTGGAAAGGTTTATTTCTGATTTTGAAAAAGCAGAAATAAACGGTAAAGTCAAAGGTAGTAAGTTAGGAGAGCTTTGAGAGGCGCTCTTAATATAAAAAGGAAAAGTCTATTCAAAAAAATTTTAAGGAGGGAAAATCAAATGAACAAGACAGAACTTATCGCAGCAATTGCAGAGAAAGCAGAACTTTCAAAGAAGGATGCTGAAAAGGCACTTAACGCTTTCACTGCAACGGTAACAGACACTCTTGTAAAGGGTGAAGCAGTTACACTCGTAGGCTTCGGCTCATTCGAAGTTAAGAAGCGTGCAGCTCGCAACGGTCTCAATCCTCAGACAAAGGAAACTATCAAGATTCCCGCAAAGAAGCTTCCTTCGTTCAAGGCAGGCAAGGCACTTAAGGATTCAGTAGACAAGTAAGAACCAAATGCAAGTAAGGGGTGCTCGGCACCCCTTTTTGTCTTGTAGCAATTTGTAAAATCGGAGAAAATATGAGATTAGATAAATACCTGAAAGTATCACGAATAATAAAAAGACGCACCGTGGCAAACGAAGCCTGCGATGCGGGCAGGGTGTCGGCAAACGGCAGACCTGTCAAGGCATCTTACGATGTGAAGGTGGGGGATAAACTCACCTTGAGTTTAGGCGGCGGTACGCTTAGTATAGAAGTGCTTGAAGTGGCAGAGCATATGGGCAAAGATGAGGCTTCGAGCATGTACAAAGTAATAGAATGATACTTACACAAGCCTAATATGGTCTAAAAAGACAAATTTCGCTTGAAACTTTGCAAAATCACTTGAAAATACACAAGTATTATCTGCGTGATTTTACTTGTTTGAATCTGAAATTTGTTCTTTTTATACTCTGCGACCCTGCAATTTAATGATTTTTGATTTATCAAAAATCTTCCTTAATTCCGAATTACGCATTCCGAATTCAGAATTTTAGTGCAGGGCATATTATCCCTGTGCAAGTATCATTCCAGAATAAAAAATACACCTCCTGCATAGTAGTTATTGTAGGAGGTGTATTTTAATGGTTGAAGAAAAGAAAAACTATCATCAGGTAACGAGTCAGAACGTAATACTTGAAAACAGAAAGAATATGAGTGTGTCGGGCGTAAAGGACGTCGACAGCTTCGATGAAAATGCCGTTGCGCTTTTTACGGAGCTCGGCAATATGCTCATTACGGGCAGTGATCTGCATATAAGCAGACTTAATATCGAAAACGGTGAGGTCATAATAAACGGTACGATAGACAGCATTGTTTACAGAGGAGAGGGCGCAAAGAAGGGAAGTTTTCTGCAGAGGCTGATGAAGTAAATGACACTTGTCATATCTGAGGAAGTCAGGCTGTTTTTGATTTCCCTGCCGGTAGGTATGCTTCTTGCGTTTATCTATGATATATTCAGGCTTTACAGAATTACGCTGTCGTACGGTACGGCGGCGATAGCGCTTCAGGATGCGGCATACTGCATAATAGCGGGCGGTACAATATTTTTGTTTTTTATATCGGAGAGCAGCGGTGAAATAAGATTCTATGCACTTTTTGCCATGGCACTCGGAGCATGGATATATTTTAAAACGTTTAGTGTGGCGGTTGTGGACAAATTCGGCTCGTTTTTGCGTAAGTGGAAACGAAAAATGGTAAAAAAGATGTCCCCGACGGCGTTAAAATGTAAAAAACATATCAAAAGAGCAAAAAAATACTTTAAAAAGTTAAAAAAACATAGTATTATAAAAGGTAAGAAAGCAGGTGATGAGTATGAAAAAACACAAGAGGGGGATTGTATTCTATCTTCTGGTGTCCTTCATACTCGTTTACATAGGGGTTCAGATATTTCACGTTCGCACACAGATAAGCGAAAAGGAAAAAGAGCTTGCGCAGTATCAGGACAAGATTGCGCAGCAGACTGTCGACAACACGAATCTTCAGAAAGAGTTGGACGGTGAACTTACTCAGGAGCAAATTGAGCGTATTGCAAGAGAAAGGCTTGGGCTCATTTCTCCTGATGAACAAATATATATAAACGTGACAGGAGATTAAGAGAAGTTAATGGAGTTTGAGATTGGAGCGATTGTCGAAGGCAAGGTAACAGGGGTTACCGGCTTTGGCGCATTTGTTGACCTTGGCGAAGGTAAAACCGGTATGGTACACGTATCGGAAGTGTCAAGAACCTATGTCAAGGACATCAAGGAATTTGTTAAAGAGGGGGACACGGTCAAAGCCAAAATCATAAGTGTTGACGGTGGCAAGATAAGTCTTTCTTTGAAACAGTTGCAGGAGGAGAAAAGACCTGCCCGCAGGGATAAAAATGAGCGGAAGTATGTATTTTCAGGCAGACCTGAGAATGTGGACTGGGGCAGCAAATCGACAGATCTCAGCTTTGAAGAGATGATGAGTAAATTCAAATCGCGCAGTGAAGAGAAAATATCGGATTTAAAACGCAATGTTGACGGAAAAAGAGGCACGTCATACAGAAAAAGATAGTATGAAAAAAGACTCATGTCCACACATGAGTCTTTTTAAGCAGTTATGTCAATAGGCAAAAAAATACCCGTGTTTTAACACGGGTTAAAATCAATATAAATAAGGGCAAATGAAGGGAGTAAACAACATATTTATAATAGCATCCCCTTTGCTTGTTGTCAAGAATAAAATTGAGAAAAAATGGAAAGTATTATGAAAGAAAAAATGTTATTTGCAGTACCCTGTCTGTTTGGGCTTGAAAGCTTCGTTAAGGATGAACTTATCAGGATGGATATAACCGTCACCGAGGTTACGGACGGCAGGGTATTTTTCGAGGGTGGTATAAGAGAAATGGCAAGGGCAAATCTGGGCCTGCGCACAGGTGAGAGGGTGCTTATGGTGCTGTCAAAATTCCATGCCTCTACGTTTGATGAACTTTTTGAGGGTGTCAAGAAAATAAAATTTGCTGACATAGTGGGCAGAGATGATGAATTTGTGATAAACGGTCATTCTCTGAAATCGGCACTTTATAACATACCGAGCTGTCAGCGCATAATAAAAAAAGCAATGGTCGAAAGTATGTCAAAAAGTTATGGAATAACGCTCTTTCCCGAAACGGGGAAAAGGTATGAATTTTCATTTCTCATCATAAATGATATATGTACGATAATGCTTGACACCAGCGGTGAGGGGCTTCACAAAAGAGGCTACCGTGAGATAGGCAGTGCGGCACCGCTTAAAGAAACGCTTGCCGCCGCAATGATAAAGACGGCTCGTTGGTTTGGCAGGGATGTTTTTATCGACCCTATGTGCGGAAGCGGAACGATTGCGATTGAGGCGGCAATGATAGCGGCTGATATGGCGCCGGGGCTTCACAGAAGCTTTGGTTTTGAGGGCCTTTCTGTAGGCGATGCGAAAATAACGGCGGAGGAGAGGGCGCTTGCTCTATCTAAGATAAGACAGAATACGTATGAAATATTTGCATCCGACATCGACCACGATATGTGCACGCTTACTAGGAGAAATGCAGGCATAGCGTGCGTTGAAAAGCATATTCATGTAGAGCAGAAGGATATCCGCAATCTGACAAACGATGCACAGTATGCAACCGTGGTTATAAATCCGCCGTACGGTGAACGACTTCTCACCATGGATGAGGCGTATGAGCTTTACAGGGATATGGGGAAGGTGCTTTTGCCCCACCGTGACTGGAAACTATATATTCTCACGGCAAACGAAGATTTTGAGCGTATGTTTGGCAGAAGGGCAGACAAAAAACGTAAATTATACAACGGTATGCTTAAATGCGATTTGTACCAATATTTTAAAAAATTGTAAACTTGCAGAAAAGTATTGATTTTTAAGATAGTTAGGTATAAAATACCATTAGCACTCTAAAATGAAGAGTGCTAAACGAAAGAAATTAATTATTTAAATACAGGAGGCATTTATTATGAAACTTAGACCGATTGGTGACAGAGTTGTCATAAAAATGGTAGAGTGTGAGGAGACGACCAAGAGCGGTATCATCCTTGCGGGAAGTGCAAAAGAAAAACCGCAGATTGCGCAGGTTGTTGAAGTAGGCCCCGGCGGTATGATTGACGGAAATGAAGTTGTAATGACAGTCAAAGTCGGCGACAAGGTTGTAACGAACAAGTATTCGGGCAGCGAAATCAAGCTTGACGGTGAGGAATACATCATCGTAAGACAGGGCGACATTCTCGCTATAGTTGAGTAAGGAGGAATTGAATTATGGCTAAAGATATTCTTTACGGAGAAGCAGCAAGAAAAGCGCTTCAGAACGGCGTTGACCAGCTTGCTGACACAGTTAAAATAACACTTGGACCCAAGGGCAGAAATGTTGTTCTTGAGAGAAAGTACGGCGGTCCGCTGATAACAAATGACGGTGTTACCATTGCAAAGGAAGTTGAACTTACCGATCCCTTTGAAAATATGGGTGCTCAGCTTGTAAAGGAAGTTGCAGTCAAGACAAATGACTGTGCAGGTGACGGTACTACAACGGCAACTCTTCTTGCTCAGGCTATGATAAGAGAGGGTATGAAGAACGTTGCGGCAGGTGCAAATCCCATGGACGTACGCAAGGGTATTGCAGGTGCGGTTGAAGCTGCGGTAAAAGCACTCAAAAACAATTCTCAGGCAGTAAAGTGCACAGAGGATATTGCAAGAGTTGCGACAATTTCATCTGCTGATGAAAAAATAGGCAAACTCATTGCCGAGGCAATGGAAAAGGTTACTTCAGACGGCGTTATCACTGTTGAAGAAAGCAAAACTGCCGAAACATACTGCGACGTGGTTGAAGGTATGCAGTTTGACAGAGGCTACATCTCACCCTATATGGTGACTGATACGGATAAGATGGAAGCGGTAATTGACGATGCGTACATTCTTATCACGGATAAGAAGATTTCTGTAATTGCAGATATTCTTCCGCTTCTTGAACAAATCGTTCAGTCGGGCAAAAAACTCGTTATCGTAGCTGAAGATGTTGAGGGTGAAGCACTCACAACACTGCTTGTAAACAAACTTCGTGGCACGTTCAACTGCGTTTGCGTCAAGGCTCCCGGCTTTGGTGACAGAAGAAAAGAGATGCTTCGTGACATCGCAATTCTCACGGGCGGTCAGGTAATAAGCGAAGAACTCGGTTTTGACATCAAGGAAACTACTATTAATATGCTCGGCCGTGCAGGTCAGGTTAAGGTTACTAAGGAAAATACAATTATCGTCAACGGTGCAGGTAATCCTGATGAAATACGTGACCGTATAGGTTCAATCCGCAAGGCTATTGAAGATACGTCAAGCGATTTTGACAGAGAAAAGCTTCAGGAGCGTCTTGCAAAGCTTGCAGGCGGTGTGGCAGTTATCCGTGTAGGCGCTGCAACCGAAACTGAAATGAAGGAAATGAAACTGCGTGTTGAAGATGCACTTTCCGCAACAAAGGCAGCAGTTGAAGAAGGTATGGTTGCAGGCGGCGGCACAGCACTTATCGACGTTTCTGCAGACGTTGCAGATTACGTTGCATCTGTTGAAGGTGATATAAAGACGGGTGCGCTCATCGTGCTTCGTTCACTTGAAGCACCGGTTCGCCAGATTGCAAAGAATGCAGGCCTTGAAGGTTCTGTTATCATTGAAAAGATAAAGGAACATGACGGTGCAAACTACGGCTTCAACGCACAGAATGAGGTTTATACAGATATGTTTGAAGCAGGTATCGTAGATCCTGCCAAGGTTACAAGAAGCGCACTTCAGAATGCGGCATCAGTTGCATCAATGGTGCTCACTACGGAGTCACTCGTTGCAGAACGCAAGGAGGATGCTGAAAAGGCTGCTGCGGCAGCTGCAGCTGCATCACAGATGGGCGGCGGAATGTACTAATCCAGATGTATTTAAATAAAAGCACGGGGGTATCTCCGTGCTTTTTCCAAACAATGAGTATTGAACAGAACTGATGTATATGATAAAATATTGATATAATAATATAAGGAGGTCAGTCCGATGGTATATTTATGGCTTGGTGCCTTTTT
>JAZSCG010000132.1:0-3552 GCA_045602805.1 Feifaniaceae bacterium | reverse complement strand
GTTGCCGTTCCCATAATAATACAAAATGCAATAACGAATTTTGTGGCACTTCTTGACAACATTATGGTCGGTCAGGTGGGAACTGTTGAAATGAGTGGGGTTTCCATCGTCAATCAGCTTATGTTTGTGTTTAATCTCTGCATTTTCGGTGCCGTATCGGGTGCAGGTATTTTTACTGCACAGTATTTCGGCTCGAAAGATGACCGTGGTGTACGACATACACTTCGTTTTAAAATTATATCCTGTGTGATACTTACCCTGCTTGGTATCGGCATATTCGTCTTTGGCGGGGAATTGCTTATTAAGCAGTATCTCAAGGGTGAAGGCGATCCTCTGCAGGTGGCAAAGACACTTGAAAGTGCCGTAGGGTACCTCAAAATTATGCTTTTCGGGCTTTTACCGTTTGCACTGTCAAACGCATATGCCTCGACACTCAGAGAGACAAATAACGGCACCGTGCCTATGGTCGGCGGTGTTGTTGCGGTATTTGTAAATCTAATTCTGAACTATATTCTTATTTTCGGTAAATTCGGTGCGCCCGAAATGGGCGTTATGGGTGCTGCAATAGCAACGGTCGTATCAAGATACGTTGAGCTTGCCATTGTTGCAGGCTGGTCGCATATAAACAGAAATAAACACAGATATTTTAAAAGTGTCTATCGCTCTTTTAAAATTCCTTTTAAACTGTTTAAGGGGATTATGATAAAAGGTATGCCGCTGCTCATAAATGAGGCATTCTGGGCAAGCGGTATGGCAATACTTAATCAGTGCTATTCAACAAGGGGCTACGATGTTGTTGCGGCGCTTAATATCTCTACAACGCTCTTTAATCTTGCAAGTGTTGTTTTCCTGTCGATGGGCAATACCACCGGTATCATTATCGGGCAGATGCTCGGCGCAGGAAAGAGTAAGAAAGAAGTGCGTGCCGAGGATACAAAGCTTATCGCAACGTCTGTTATGTCCTGCTTTGTGTTCGGACTGCTTACACTTTCTTTGTCCAGCGTTTTCCCTATGATATACAACACAACCGACAGTATACGCGCACTTGCCACACAGCTTATATGTGTAACGGCGGTAATGATGCCTTTTAACGCATATCTCAATGCAACATATTTTACTCTGCGCTCGGGCGGACAGACTGCGGTTACCTTTATATTTGACAGCCTTTTTGTGTGGGCGGTCTGCGTTCCTCTCGCATACTGCATAAGTGAGTTTACGGCAATACCGATAGTGCCTATGTTCTTTATATGCCACGCAGCCGATATTTTGAAGAGTGGCATAGGTGCAATTATGCTGCATCAGGGCAAGTGGCTCAAAACACTTGTAGGTGAACAAAATGGGATTTGATTTTAAGACGGCACTTAAAAATACGCCTCTCTGCCATGAACCGTGTGATGCGGTAAAATTCTGCTATCAGGCGGCATACGGTGCAGAGCATTTGCTTGACGATAAACTTTGTGCAAGGGCATATTTTGATAAAGAATATGAAAGCATTTCTGTCTGTGACGGACCGCTTACCGAACAGTTGTCGGAAGAGTATTTCAGAGTAAACCTTGCGGTATGGAAGAATAAAGGTCTGCCGTCCGAGTGGTTGTTCAATATGTTTTATCTGTCTGCAAAAGAGTCTGCCAAAACAGATATAAAGCCTTTTCTTGAGATTATGCAAGGTCTTGCATCTGACGGTGGGCTGCCTTTTGATAAAAAGGCGCTGGATGACTATTTGCACACATATGACGGCAAGGCGGTGCACCACAGTGAAATGTGTAGAAAAAAGGCCTGCCCCGCATACAGAGTCGTACACAAAAAATATGTGAAACTTATACCTCTTGTTGAGGCACTCGGTGAGTGCAGTGTCATGGCAATTGACGGCAGGGCGGCGGCAGGCAAGAGCACGCTCTCCCGGGCATTGTCTGACATAACGGGAGCGAGTGTTATACATATGGATGATTTTTTTCTTCCGCCTCATCTGCGTACGGAGGAAAGATTATCACAGCCGGGCGGCAACATCGATTATGGCAGATTTATAGAAGAGGTTTTACCGCATCTTAAAGAGAAAAAAGAATTTTGCTATAACAAATTTGACTGTGGCAAAATGGCTATCGACGGGGAAAACTGTGTTAAAGAGTCAAGGTGTTATATTGTCGAGGGCTCGTGCAGCCATCATCCGCTTTTTGAAAATTATGCAGACGTGTTGGTTTTTTGTGACGTTTTGCCCGACATTCAGCTTTCGAGAATAGAAAACAGAAACGGCAAAGAAATGCTTGAAGTCTTTGCGAAGAAATGGATACCCATGGAGGAAGCGTATTTCAAAGCCTTTGCCATAAAAGAAAATGCGGATATTGTGACATGTTTGTAAAATGATGAAGAGTGTCGTCTTATCTATTGAAAGACGGCACTCTTTTTGTTAAAATAGGCTTATTGAATTGAGGTGACAGTCTATGCAGAGTAAAACGGGTGGCAAGGCGCTTGCGAGCGTCGGTCTTACGGTAATAGTAACGGAACTTGTATTTTCGGTTATATACAGAATAGTTCTTGAAATTTTAAGCGTATTTAATATAGATATGGGATTTCTCGGTACGGACACGGGGATTTTGTTTTTCACACTCGTGACCTATCTCGTGATGATGGTGCCTGCGGCGGTGCTTCTTATAAAACTGTCAAGCGCATGGCACGGAAGTGATGCACTTTCGGCACTCATACCTTCTGAAAAAACGGGTGCAGGCAGATTTGTCTGTGCCGTGCTTACCTGCTGTTTCTTCGGCTACGTCGGAAATTACGTATCGGCAGCCTTAAATTACGTGGCAGAGGTAAACGGTATGCCCGTTCCTCAGGGGCCGACTTTTCCGTCGGGCAATATGTTCACGCTCGGGCTTACCGTTCTGATTGTTGCGGTGCTTCCCGCACTTCTGGAGGAGCTTATAATCAGGGGTGCGGTATACGGCTTTTGCGCACAAACGGGTCCCGTTTGCTGCGGTCTGATTTCGGGTATAGTTTTTGCGCTCTTTCATTGTAATTTTGCGCAGTTTCCGTCAGCATTTATGTTCGGCTTTATGGCAGGATATCTCGTATGCGTTTACAAAAATATATGGATATCCATTACGGCACATTTTATAAACAATTTGCTTTCCTGTTTGCTTACCTATGACGGTGGAGAAATTTATTTTACGGTGATGTCGCTGCTTTTCATACTTTTCTTTGCATTGACGGTTGTGGGCTTTATCGTTATGCTTGTAAAGTACAATCTTTTCAGAGAGGGCACAAAGAATTCGTTTAAGGGCTTTGTAAAAGTATTTTCGGTTCCGATTATGTGGATATTCATAGCGGTATCGCTGATACTTTCTGTTGTGACACTTAACATATGAATGACGAAAAGTATATGAAAATGGCGCTTGGGCTTGCAGAGGAGGCGGTTGACAGGGGTGAGATTCCTGTCGGTGCAGTCATTGTCTGCGACGGCAAGGTTATAGCGAAAGCGTCAAACACAAAAGAAGAAAATGGCTGTGCAGTAAATCACGCCGAAATAAATGCCATAAAACAGACGGGCAGAAAATA
>JAZSCG010000131.1:0-4067 GCA_045602805.1 Feifaniaceae bacterium | reverse complement strand
TACAAATCTTTTGCTGAGCAGACACCTGCTTCTTCAAGTTTTGCAAATATTTCACGAAGTTCATATCCTTCGGGTATGGTTACGGTTATTTCATCCCTCGGCACAGTCTGCTTGAGTTTTACGCATATCTGCAGATAGTCCATATCCGTATTAAGCTCATATCTGCCGTATTGCATCTGACTCGCATATCCCGTAACTCTGGAAAAAAGTTTGAATACACCCTTATGGCTGATCACACCTGATTCTTCAAGCATATTTGCAATTTCATTTGTCGACGACCCTTTCGGAACGACGATTTCAACCATTCCTTCAGGTTTCATAAGTCCAAGCATATCGTTTGCAACATTTATTGCCCACACTGCAAGTATTATAGATGCAATTGCTACAAAACAGACATAAAATACCCTGTGCCTTAACTTGCGCTGTTTTGCTGCACGACGTCTTTTTTCTTCTTTTTTCATTTTTATAGCCTTATGTCTCTCAATATCTTCTCTGTTATAGCTATGAGTTTCGCCATTATTTTTATAATCCATAGTCCCTCCGCAGTAACCGTTTTTCCATTTTCGGCATAGTATAGGTCAAAGGGAATCAGCCCCTTGACTTAAGTCAGTAAGTGAGGTGAAATGTATGTGCTTCTGTAACGACAATAACAACAACAGCTGTCTCTGGATCATCATTGCTATTATCGTGATCTTCGTCATCAGCAACACTTGCTGCTGCAACGACTAAAACACAGATTCCAAAAGACAAGGGGTGGAGTGAAAACTCTGCCCTTTATCTTATTTAAAAAGCATATTGCTTTTCATTTTTTCTGCCGCATCTTCACCAAACAATGCCGCACCAAGCATATACCCGAATTCAAGTGCAGTTCCTGCACCTCTTGAAGTAATTATATTTTTGTCACATACTGCTTTTTCATTTTTATATATCATACCCGTACAGTATTTATCATAACCGGTAAAACAGGTACCGCACTTACCTTCAAGCATACCCCTTTTGCCGAGTATTGACGGTGCTGCGCATATTGCGCCAATATAAATTCCTTTATCATAAGCATACTGCAAAAATTTATCTGCACGCTCATCGTTATCAAGTATTTCATAACCCGGACCGCCGGGAAGAATGAGCATTTCACATTTTTCCATATCCACCGCATCTGCAGTAATATCCGCTTCTATCACGACACCTCTTGCACTTGTGACACTTTTACCCTTTACGCCTACAGTCTTAACATCTGCACCCATTCTGCGCAGAATATCAAGCGGTGCAAGCGCTTCAATATCTTCAAAACCGTCTGCCAAAAGAATGTAAACCATAATATACCTCCTATTCCATTAAAAGACCGATATGGGCATCATTATCCCACTTAAAACCGCCAAAGCATTTTGACATTGCAAGTCGGTTTCTTTTTATATTTTTCGTACAAGCCATATCACAAATAACCTGTCCGTCTTTTACATGATATGCAATAAAATCGTTATCTTTGCATACTGTATGTCCACCGTTTTGAATATGTGTTCTTACAGCAAATTCAAAAAGGGCATAATCCCTTTTTAACGGGTATTCTAGACTTTCATATTCTTCTCTGCTTAAGACCTTATCTTTTATACCGCCCGATATATCATAAATCGTTACCGTATCTGTCGGCAGATTTTTTTCAAAACCGCACCTTTCATAATAGGCATACAACTCATCTGAAGCAGGCAGTAAAAACACGGCTGAAAAACCCTTTTTTTCAAGTGTTTTGCAAACCTCGTCAAGAAGTTTTTTCATAAGACCCCGATTTCTAAACTTCTCAACTGTCATTGCCCCGTATATATAACCTGTTTTATGTCCCTTATATACCATTTCAATGACAAGCAGACTCGACGATATCTCACCGTCTGTTTTCAAAGCAAATACCATCGGCGATAATGAAAACAACTCATCGACAAAGCTGTCACTGTCCCCGAAAATACATTTCCAGTTCTGTTTTATTATTTTTAGATCTTTTGTATCGGTAATAATCATTTTACTGTCAAATTATATTTTTCGAGAAGTATATCGGGATAATAGGAAAGTTTTGCTTTACGCAGTCCCTCAGACCCCATATCATCTTCACGGTTTATATATTTATACTTGCCCTCAAGACTTGTAACAAACAAGTTGTTTATGGCAACATATGCACCATGGTGCTCTGTAGCAATCTTTTCAAAATGTACTACAAAAGTATCCGACCCCTGATGTACAGGTGAACCAATTGTATAACCAATCGGTTTACCGTCAACATACAGAATTATTCCCCTTGCAGATATTTTGTCAAAAACATCAGCTACCGCACGAAACGCACAAAATTCGTTTTCTTCTGATTTTTCGGTGCAGGCACCTGATTTTTCACACCAGAGATAGTTTATCTTTCTTGCAACATCAATATTGTCACGAGTTATCTCTTCTACGCTGTAGTTATACATCTTCTTAAATCTGCTCAGATGATTTCTCTTGCCATGAAGCTTTTTCCCGGAAAGTGTGGCAAGTTTATCTGCAAGATAAATATAGTCAAACCTGTCACGCATAAGAGTCGCTTCATATTTGATGCCGCCATCTTTAAGCAGTTCAAGACATTCATCTGTTGCTGACCATATTTCCATCTGTCTGCCGTCACAGTACTCTTTAAGCTTTTTAATAAGTAACTTAACATCACCTGCACCCATAGGTGCTGAAAACGCAACCGATTCTTCCGTTTCGTTGTACTTAATTACATAGAAACCGTCAATTTCAGCATATGAAGTACGGTACACCCTGCCCCAGCCTATCTGGTCTGCAAAGCAGGATTCACAGGAACGGTAATTGCTCTTTGCAAGATATTCCTGTGCACGTGCATAAAAATCTCCGTCAAACTCTTTAAATTCAATATTTAATGACATCTAAAATTTCCTTTGTAATCTCATCTATCGCTTTTATTCTGTCACCGTCGATACAGTCAATTCGGTGCCAGCCAAGTCTGCCGCTTATATCAACCGCTGTGTCATAACATTTTTTCTGATATGCGATATCCCTTTCGTGTACGTCTTTTTTGCTTTCTACATTGCCGTAACGTTTGGAAAGCAATTCCTGTCCTTTTTCAATAGGCATATCAAGAAAGATGACTTCATCCGGTCTTGGCAGTCCCATAAGGCCGTATTCGTAATCTTCAAGCCACGAAAGATACCTTTCTCTTTCTTTACCTTCAAGTTTCACACTCTGATGAATGGCATTTGAAGTAGTATATCTTGCAGTTATAACAAGCGCACCTTCTTCATATTCCTTTTTCCAGTCGGACATAAATGATGCATATCTGTCAACCGCATAGAAGGTCGATGCCGCATATGCGTTTACGTCATCGGCGCTCTGACCGAATTCACCTGCAAGATACATTTCAATCAACGCAGATGACTTTGTATAAGTCGGGAAGGATATCTGTTTTACTTTCTTGCCTTTTGCTTTCAGCGCCTCACAGACAAGCGACACTTGCGTAGATTTACCGCTTCCGTCAACACCCTCTATAACAATAAGTTTACCCTTACTCAACAGTTTAATCTCCTAAATACAGTTTTTTCATCTCTTTCATCTTACCGCAGGTCATACTACCCTCGGGACAAGCACCGTGGATACACTTGGGACCTGCATACTTAAAGAGTGACGGTGCAACCTCTTTTACGAGTTCGGTCATCTGATAGGCAAGTTCCCTTATCTCCCACTGTGCCCTGTTACAGCAACGGTGATGGAAGAAATTCATAAGACTTCTCGCATTCATTGTCATTATCATCTTTGTATCGCAGGAATTGGGAAGAACAAACCTCGCATCCTCAATCGCCTTTTTCTCGGCAACTCTGGTTGCAGCCTTTTCGTCCATACCCTCTGCCATAAGATTTTTTATATGTTCCTCTTTAAGTATTGCCGCAATATTATCATAACTCTTCTGTGCATCTTCCATAGCCTTAACAAAAAGTTCTTTTGCCTTTGATATTTTCTCGATTTCAGGAGGCGTTACGTACTCAAAAAGACCTTCCCTGACGTAGCGCTGGCTCTGCACGCTGAAAGAGGCTATC
>JAZSCG010000130.1:0-3816 GCA_045602805.1 Feifaniaceae bacterium | reverse complement strand
ATCACCGCCGTCAAGCGCATTTCTCGGCTCATACTTTTTTACCGATATGTCGAGTCTGCGTATTTCCGACGTTCTTATGTACGGTGGATTTGATACTATCATATCGTACGTACTGTCCATTTTTTCGGACAATATATCCATTTTTTGTACATCTACCGAAACACCCCACAACAAAGCGTTTTCCTTAGTCAGTTCTATTGCCTTATCGTTAATGTCAACGGCTGACACCTTCGCCCCTGCCTTTGCAAGCGCAACCGATATACAACCGCTTCCGCAACACAGATCAAGCACGCCGTCACCCGCTTTGAGATGCCTTTTTGCAACTTCGACAAGCGTTTCAGTGTCCTCTCTCGGAATCAAGACCCCCTCTTTACAGAGTATCTTTCGTCCGCAAAAGTCCCATTCTCCAATAACATATTGAAGCGGTTTCCCGCCTACCACCTCTTGTGCTGCTTCAAGGCAGGTATCCTCTTCTACCTCACGGTCAAGAAGCACCTCGTTTTTAGAAATGTCGCAAAAATGTGACACAAGTTCAAAGCTCTGCTGTCTGGTGAGCCCCATAGCAAGCATTTGCTTTACAAGTTCACTCGTTCTCAATTTGCTCTTCCTCATACCTTCCGCCGCCCGGCTGATATTCGGGTGCAACCAGCTTGAATGCCGTTATCGCCACCTCGAGCATTTGTTCATCAGGCTCTTTTGTCGTTATTCTCTGTATCATCATACCCGGGAAACTTATAATCCTCGTTACGATATTATCGTATTTTCCCGCAAGTTTTATAAGTTCGTAAGATATGCCCATTATAAGCGGTAAACAACAGAGTTTGAGGAGTATTCTCACAAAGATATTGCCCCATCCCACAAACATAAATACAAGTATTGAAAGAATCAGAGTAATGGTCATAAAATTCGTTCCGCAACGGGGATGAAAACGACTGTAATTCTTTGCATTCTCGGGTGTAAGCTCACCACCCTGCTCGTAACAGAATATCGTCTTATGCTCCGCCCCGTGATAAGAAAACACTCTCTTTATATCGGGCACGTATGCAATACCCGCCATATATCCGATAAAAATAGCCATTTTTACAAAGGATTCGATAACGGTTTTCACCCCGTCAGACAGTGTGAGCAGTTTACCTAAAAGTCCCGTCAGAAATGTCGGCAAAAACATAAAGAGAAACAGTGCAAGCGCAACGCCAAGCAAGACGCCCACAACCATTACAACGTCCATTATGTCTATTTTAAACTTTTCCGATATCCATTTTTCAAATTTCGAGGGTTCTTCCTGCTCCATTATCTCGTCGCCTGCAACCTCAGCCGAATACATCATGGTAGAATAGCCCAGCTTCATCATGGCGAAAAAATTCACAACACCTCTGATTATGGGAAGTGACAGTATCTTATGCTTTTTTGTGACGGGCGTATATTCTTCAACTTTTGTGACTATCTCACCGTCACTTTTTCTGACGGCGATTCCGATTTTATCGGGACCTTTCATCATAACACCTTCAATAAGCGCCTGTCCGCCTATTGAAGTAAAATTGGTTTTCTTTGACATTTTTATCCTCACAGTCTGATTTTTTTAAATAAATACGGCACTGCAGCCGATGCAGTAAAACCTATTATTGCATATCTGATTACACGAAATGCGCCGCCCTCGGGCAAAAGCAATTTAAGCAGATACATAACAAATACAACAATTAAAATCCCCGATACAAATCGGATTATTTTTGTGATTGTTCTGCCGCAAACGTCAAAATTTATATACTTTCTTTCAATGACAATACCGATTATTGCACCAAGTGCAATACCTGCCGATGTGAGCGCATCGTCAGCCTGCGCCCCGTTTATAAATACCGATGCCACCGACAAAACAGGCAGCACGCACAAGACAAGAAGATATTGCTGTCCCTTCTTTTCTGCAAGCCTCTGTGCACACTCCGCCAGATATATTCCGACAAATGCAAACAAAATTCCGCCGACAACATCCGTAATATAGTGCACGCCGAGAACAAGCCGTGACAGTGCTATAAGCAGAACATATATTACGGCAATAATGAATGCAGGAGTATTTTTGGTTCCTTTTACTGCTGAAAAGGCGGCGGTTGCCGCATTCTGAGTATGCCCGCTGGGAAACGAGTGTCCCGTTGCCGTATTCTTCCTTGTCACCCTGACCTTATCGGACACCTCAAACGGCCGTCTTACCCTGAAAACATTTTTGGCAAAATTATTAATACAGAGTGATGAGACAGCGCAAAGGGCAATAAACTGACCTCTCTTTTTATCTATACACCAATAAAACAGCCCCATAAATGCAATAAGGGCATACTGTTCCCCCAACATAGTGAAAAGTTCAAAAAAACGTACTGCACAATCAGGAAGTGCATTTGACAAAAACTCGGTTACCCCTACAAACATAAAGTTCACCTCTGTAAATTATTATACAGTTCCAATATATAATTAACAAGTTAATTTTGTATGAATTTGTTATTGCTTTTAGTTTCACGAGTGCTATAATGTGCTTGTTGATAAAAATTTGTCCGGAGACGAAGAAAAAGCTTCAATAATATTTTAGACGTAAGGAGAATATTAATGAGAAGATTAGGTATTAATCTGCTTGGCTTTGAAAAAGGTATATCACTTGATGACCGTGCCCGTATGATGAAAGAAGTCGGATTTGAAGCCACCTTTACAGGTGTATCTCAAACCGAGAATCAGCAGGCAGAAATTGCAGAGGCTCTCGCAAAACACGGTATTTTTTACGAATCACTCCACGCTCCCTTTAACCATGTGAATGATATATGGCTTGATATAGAGGGCGGTCAGTTGATGCTGGATGAACTTAAAACATCTGTAGATCGTTGTGCTATGGTAAATGCACCTATACTTGTTGTGCATCTCTCAAGGACTTCCACGCCTCCTCCTCCCACGGATATAGGTCGAGGAAGATTTATTGAGCTTGTTGAATATGCAGCCGCAAAAAATGTTAAGATAGCATTTGAAAACATGCGTTGTCTTGCCAACATGGCATGGGCATTTGAAGAATTTGACAACGCCGAAAACGTCGGTCTCTGTTGGGACTGCGGTCACGAATACTGCTTTACGCCCGGCTTACATTTTATGCCGCTTTTCGGAAAAAAACTCATTATCACTCACATTCACGATAACAACTGTGAATATGACCGTGACAGACATTTGATTCCGTTTGACGGTGACATACCCTTTGATTTAGTTGCCAGACAGATAAAGGAGTCCGGCTTCAAGGGCACACTTATGCTCGAAACCTTCCCGAGATATCAAGAAGGTATTTTTGACAGTTATCAGGACTATACCATTGAGAAATATCTCATCCGCAGCGCTGCCGCAGCTAAAAAGCTCCGCACTATGATAGACGGCGAATAAACCTACATATAAAGAAAAGACACCCGTTTGGGTGTCTTTTCTTTATATGGGGAATGGCCGTAATTTTCATAAAAGGTTCACACCTATGCTTTTTGCACCCCCCCTTGAAAATGGGTATGAACCTTTTTATAAAGGGGGCGCAATTAGCCTTCATCAGAAAAATTACTTTTCCAATTCTTAACGAATTGTTCGGTTTCTTTTCGGTCCGATACTGTTTTTTTCCACCATTCCCATCCTTCGATACGTTCTTCATAACTTATAATCTCTAAAACGTGAGGCTTATATATTCGTTGTGTTCTAACGTTTTCCAAGCAATCTATAGAAATCCATTCTAATGCAATTCTTCCAAATCTGTTTCGTCCAATTCCACCTATGCTGTCCCGTTTGTCGTTCCAATTCTTACTACCTAGATAAAAC
>JAZSCG010000129.1:0-6022 GCA_045602805.1 Feifaniaceae bacterium | reverse complement strand
ATCTGCGGGTCGTAGGTGACCTCTTTACCAAGATATGACGGCGCTGTAAAGCCATTCGCCTCGTCTTCACTGTCAAACTCAACCTCGGCATACATAAAAGTATCGTCTACCGCCGAGCATTCGAGTTTAAGACCGCCCTCTAAATCATACACCTTCATCGTTTTTACAATCGGTTCTTTGCCGACAAAGCGTATGATTTCTTTTGCAAAATCTTCCGGTATCTCGCTTTCGATTTCCTCACGGGAAAGGTGCCCCTCCCCCTTGAAAGTCAGAATATATCTCCCCCTGCTCTGCCTGAGTCGCACGACGGGAGAGGTTGAAACGTACCACGAATACGTCACCTTTTCCTCACAGGGCGTCAACCCTTCGGGAAAAGCGTCTATAAGCCATTTTCTTTCAATCTCCATAATTACTCCAGAATATACACCTTGATTTTTCTTCTGCCCCAGCTGATACACTCGTCATACGTTTCATAAAAAAGGTCTATCGTGTTACCTTTAACACCCGTATCCGCCGCAACGGCATAGCCGTAGACGTATTTTCCGTTTGCAGAAGTTATATACATTTTCGTGCCGAGCGGTATAACACTTCTGTCAACCGCCACCTTTCCGTAGCCTGCAGGCACGCCCGTTGCCGTGATGTTTCTTTTATTTTCAAAATAGGTATACGCCGACGAATTCATATCCTTGCAATAGGAAAATTCATATCCGCCAATCGTGCCGCCGACACCCTTTTCAACGACTTCATTTACGGGTGTTTTCACAATCTTATCGGACGTCACCACGGATTCTGTAAGCTGTCCGTCAACATAGGTGTTGCTTCTCTCTTCCCTGCGGATTCCCTTTTCGCCTTTTTTCGTCGTTTTGGTTTTGCCTTTTTTGACGTATATACTGTCTTTTGTGACCGTTTCAAACGGAATTTCGGTATCAACCTGCGTAGTGTCGTGCGTGACTTTATGCACCCTTACCGTCATTTCATCGGTCACGGGTGCAGAGTCCTCAATGTCACAGAAATCCTCTTCACCAAAAGTGATACCGCACTTTTCAAGCACCTCGCCGACGGTTTCGCAGGCGATGGACAGCGTTTTTTCCGTATCGCCGTACAAAACGGTCACGTCCTTGGCACGAAGCACCTTATATCCGTCCTCCACGGGCAAAAACGCATCGTTTTCACTAAGCTTTATCCCGCTTTTTTTAAGAATTACGTCCTTATCCGAGCTGTATGAAAACACGGTCACCGTATTTTCTTCATCGTACACTTTATAACGGTCAGCCCCGACAAAATACACGGTTACGGAAACTGCAATTATTAACAGCACCGCCGATACGGCGTATAATATCTTTTTCTTCATGGTAAACCTCCCTAAAGAATCAGGAATATTTTACCATAAATATAAATAACGGTCAAACCAAATGATTTGACCGTTTTCCTTATTTAAATATAATAAGTGCGATTATTTCGACAGTTTCCTCGCCGATATTCTTAATCGAATGCTCCTGACCGCTCGTCGTAAGCGTGGTTTCACCCGCTTTTACTATACGTTTTTCACCGTTGTCGTTGAACTCAACCGTACCCGACAGAATGTGGAAAGCCTCCATCTCATTCTCGTGAACGTGAGCGCCTATCGAGCAACCCTTTTCAAGAGTTATCTTGCCGAAAAGCCTGCCCTTTTCATAGAGTTCTTCTTTGGTAAGAAAATTTTCTATTTTAACGGTGCCGTCACCGCCCCTCATATTTTCATTGAACTTTGTTTCGTATTCGTTTCTTATCATTGCCATTCCCCTTTGCAATATTTTGTCTCATTATATCATAAAAAATGGTTTTACAACAGCCTTATTTACTGTTATAATAAGAACATAATTTTTACGGGGTGATTATTTGAACGGATTTACATATTACGCTCCCACGAAAATCTTTTTCGGGAGAGACTGTGTTAAGATGTGCGGTCAGGCGGCGAAGGAATTTGGTGCAACCCGTGTTCTCATCCACTACGGCGGACAGACCTGTGTAAAAAACGGTCTGCTCTGTGCGGTTGAAAAATATATCAGCGAGCAGGGTCTCTTTTATATTACGCTCGGCGGTGCAAGGCCGAATCCCGTCTTGTCGCTCGTTCGTGAGGGTATAGACATCTGTAAACGTGAAAAAATTGATTTTATTATAGCGGTCGGCGGCGGCAGTGTTATAGACTCGGCAAAGGCAATAGCACTCGGTATCGCCAATCCCGACCTTGATATATGGGACGATATATATGCAAGAAAGGTTGCCCCAACGGCATCAACACCCGTCGGCGTTATTCTTACCATTGCGGCGGCAGGCAGTGAAACAAGTGCAAGTGCCGTTATAACGGAGGATGAAACGGGTATCAAAAAGGGCTTTGGCAGCGATTTGAACAGACCCCGCTTTGCTTGTATGGACCCGTGTCTTACCTATTCGCTTCCCCCTTACCAGACGGCGTGCGGTATCGTTGATATAATGATGCACACGATAGGCAGATATTTTGCCTCAGGCAGAGGCAATGAGATGTCGGACAGAATTGCAGAACAGCTTCTCTCAAACGTCATAGTATACGGCAAAATTGCAATGGACAAGCCTGACGATTACAAGGCAAGAAGCGAGATAATGTGGGCAGGCTCACTCTCCCACAACGGCCTTACGGGGCTCGGAAGCACGCAAGGCTTTGTTGTTCATCCGCTGGCTCATCCGCTATCGGGTATATACAATGCAACACACGGTGCCTCACTTGCGGTTTTATGGTGCAAATGGGCAAGATACGTCTACGAAAAGGATTGGGAGCGCTTTGCTCAGTACGCCGTAAACGTATGGGCGTGCGATGAGTCAAGTCCGACACTTGCACTTGACGGTATAGAAAAAACAGAAAACTTTTTCCGTCAGTTAGGTATGCCCTTAACCTTTACCGAGCTTGGTATCGGCGTATTATCAGAAGAAGAGCTTATGTTAATGGCAGACCGTGTTACCGACGGTGGTACGAAAACAATCGGCCACATTCCGCTCGGCCACGAAGACGTTATGAATATTTATCGCTCAGCGAATATATAAATTTGATTTCCCAAGACAGTCGTGATATTATAAAAAGACAAATAATAAAACTCGGAGGATAACCATGGATTTATTAAAAGAAAAGAAACTGTTCGTAATGGATATGGACGGTACCATTTATCTTGGCGACAAAGTGATCACGGGCGCTCCCGAATTCATACAGCGTGTACGTGATAACGGCGCAAGGGTAATGTATTTTACAAACAACGCATCAAAAAACCCCGACCTTTATCTTGAAAAATTACACCGTCTCGGTTTTTCTGCATACCGTGAAGAAATTGTCACTTCAGGTGACGTAACCGTAGGCTTTTTAAACAAGCACAGAGCAGGCAAGACGGTATATCTTATGGGTACGCCCGCACTTCACGAAACGTTTGAAAAAGCAGGCATACACCCCGTAAAAGAGGGCGAGCCTGCCGATATAGTCGTAGTAAGCTTTGACACCACTCTTACTTACGAAAAGCTTGACAATGCCTGTGCCCTCATAAGAAACGGTGCAGAATTCCTTTCAACACATCCCGACATCAACTGCCCCATTGAAAACGGCTTTATGCCCGACAGCGGTGCAATATGTGCTCTTGTAACACTTTCAACGGGTGTTGAACCCAGATACTTCGGCAAACCCAATGCCGAAACCGCTGAATACATTGAGGATTATTCGGGAATAGCACGTAAAGACACCGTTATGATCGGCGACAGACTTTACACCGATATTGCAACGGGTAAAAAGCACGGTATTACAGCCGCTTTCGTTCTTTCGGGCGAAGGCACAATGGAAGACGTGGAAAAGCTTGACGATTCTATGAAGCCTGACGTTATATTCGGTTCGGTAGACGACATCAGATGATTGAAAGTCTGACACACGCAATCAAAGATACCCTTATAACTCTGCCGTTTTTGTTTCTTGCATATCTCGTAATGGAGTATATCGAACACAGGGCGGAAAATATGACCACTTTTATCAGGAAATCCCGTGTGGCAACGCTTCTGGGTTCAATTTGCGGAATAATTCCGCAATGCGGATTTTCCGCTTCGGCGGCGGGTCTTTTCTCGGGCGGTCTTATATCCCCCGGTACACTCGTTGCGGTATTTCTTGCAACTTCGGACGAGATGCTTCCGATACTTATAGCAAAGCAGGCACCGGTGCCTCTTATAGTCAAAATACTTATTTTGAAATTTGCAGGTGCCGTGATAACGGGTTATCTTATCGACTTTTTCTATAAACGAAAAAAAGAGAAAAGCATACACGACCTCTGTCACGAAAGCGGTTGTCACTGTGAAGAACATGAGGGTGTTGTCATACCTGCTCTGATACACACGGCAAAAGTGGCGGTATTCATATTTGCAGTTACCTTTATACTCGGCGGCATAATTCACCATATCGGCGAAGATGCACTTGCGGGCTTCATATTAAATAAACCTGTTATAGGCAATCTGCTTGCCGCCCTGATAGGCCTTATACCCAACTGTGCGGCATCGGTCGTGATAACCGAGCTTTATTTAAGCGGTGCGATGAGTGCAGGTGCAATGCTATCAGGCCTCTTTGTCGGTGCAGGTGTCGGCATTGCGGTGCTTTTCCGCACAAATAAAAACATTAAGGAAAATCTACTCCTGACGTCAATGCTTTTTATATCGGGCGTTGTACTCGGTCTTATTTTCGGACTTATTCCTATATGGTAAAAAAAGACAGGCTTAAAAGCCTGTCTTTTTTACATATTTCTTGACTTGTCTGCACAGGCTTTTACTGCCTGCATAATCGCATTTCTGAAGCCTGCCTCTTCAAGTGCCGCAACCGCTTCTATGGTAGTTCCTCCGGGTGAACACACCTCATCCTTAAGCTGTTCGGGATGCTTTCCCGCTTCGAGCACCATTTTCGCTGAGCCGAGCACCGTCTGTGCCGCAAGTTCAAGCGCCGTATCCCTTGGCAGACCTTCACGAACACCTGCATCTGCAAGAGCCTGTATGAACATATATACGTATGCAGGCCCCGAGCCTGAAACCGCCGTCACAGCGTCAAACATACACTCTTCCAAAACGACCGCCTTGCCAAGACCCGAGAATATCTCGGTTATACTCTTAAGCTCCCTCGCCGTCACGTTCTTAGACGGGCAGAGTGCCGACATTCCTGCATTTACGAGTGCAGGAGTATTGGGCATAACTCGTACTATCTTCTGCTTTTCGCCGAGCCTTTCCGCAAGATATGCGATGTTTCTACCCGCAACTATCGAAACGACCAGCGTATCGTCTGCAACGAGACCGCTTATCTCTTCAAGTACACCGTCAAGATATGTCGGTTTTACCGCAAGAATAAGCACATTTGCCTTTGTTGCCGCCTCTTTATTGTCGGTAACCGTATTGATTTTGAATTTTGACTTGAGCGGACGCAGAACCGCTTCACTGACATCCGAAACCGTTACATTTGCCGCCTCTGCGATGCCGTTTGTTACAATACCTGCCGCAATGGCGCTGCCCATATTGCCGCCGCCGATTATGCATATGTCCTTTTTGCCCGACAGCCTCTCATTGTAACTGAGTTCATCCGTACTTACACCGAGTGCCGCCGCAAGCTTTGCACACGTTCCTTTTGAGACCGTAGTAAGCCCTCTTTCAAGCTGAGAAAGATAGCCTATCGAAAGCCCCGTTTCCTCCGCAAGTGCTTTGAGCGTCATTTTCTTTGACGCCCTTATCTTTTTTATGTTCTGTCCGATATTTTTTCCGCTGCTGCTTTTTCTGTTGTTTTTCATAAAAATCAACCCTCATTTTCCACTTACATAATTCATTATATAGCAGTTTAAGTAAAAGTCAATCAGATTTTAGTAAAATTATTTTGCAACGTTATTTCGGGGATTTCCCTCAAGAAAACTTTTTATATTGTCCTCAACTATGTGCATAAGCCTGAGTCTTGTCTCGATTGGTGCCCACGCTATATGGGGTGTAACGGTAATATTTTCTGCATTGAATAAAT
>JAZSCG010000128.1:0-1920 GCA_045602805.1 Feifaniaceae bacterium | reverse complement strand
CAGTCCGGCATATTCTCTGAGACGTGACGGAATTATTATTCTTCCCTGCGAATCTGTTGTAACTTCTTCTGCATTTGAAAAGAAAAACCGCCTTATCTTTCTTCCCTGAGCCTCCGGAAGTGCTTCAAGTGCTTTTTCTTTTATTTCCCATTCATTCATCGGATATGCCGAAATACAATTATCAAGTCCTTGAGTAAGAATAAAAGTCTCACCCAGACTTTCGCGAAACTTATTAGGGATTATGATACGACCTTTGGCATCAATATTGTGTTTTGACTGTCCAATCATATCTTCATCCCCTTTCATTTCACCACTTTATGGAACTTTCTCCCACTTTTCACCTTACTGTCTCCATTTTAAAGATGATTTTATTTAAAATCAACTGTTTTTGATTAAAAAATACGTAGTTTACATAAACTTTTTTTGCAAAAATGTGAAAACATATGTTCTTTGCACAATATATTGTGTCTCCCAAAAATTAATTGTAAATATGTTCTGTTTTTTGCATAAAAAAAGCGGTACTGCATATTGCAATACCGCCCCAAAAAAGCACTCTTATTTTATTGTGAAATCATTTCTTATCTGACCGTGAACATCTTTAATTTCTTTTGCCGTATTTGCCATAAGTTCATACATACGGGTGAGTATCTGTTCACTGTATTCGTTGGTTGTACCTGCAAGATTTGCCGCAGCAGCCTCAATATTCTGCTTTATTTCTGCCGCACGGGCATTTGCATTATTTATCGTTGTAGTCGAATACTCATCAGCCTGAAGTCTGAGTTGTTGCGCAGCCTCCTGCGTCTGTCTCATAATTTCTTCAGCCTGTATCTTTGCCGAATTGACACATTCATTTGCACGGGCATTTGCCGCATTTTCAAGTGCCTCCGCATCCTTCTTTGCTTCCGCTATCATTGCCGCCGCTTTTTCTTCGGCACCTCTTGTTATCTCATCACGACTGACAAGAAATTTTGCTTTTTCCTCTGCATTTTTCATAATGACATCTGCTTCTCGGCGAGCATCACCAAGTATGTCATTTCTGTCCTTTACTATAGCCTCTGCCTGTTTGAATTCAACAGGAAGCGAATCCTTCATGTCAGAGAGTATCTCCTGCATAAAGATTGAATCTACGAGGATTTTACCGCTTGAGAGCGGCACTTTAAAACTTTCTTCAAAAAGTTTTTCAAGTTGTTCCATATACTCGTATGTTTTCATAATATTTCCCTCTATCCTCTATATTTTTCTAATACTGTTTTTTCTATATTTTCAGGGACCAGACCTGTAATGCTCTCCCCTTTTATAGCCTTGCTTTTTACAAGCGATGAACTTATGTCCGCAATTTTCCCACCGGTATACACATACAGAGTGTCTACTCCGCTATGCTCCTTATTGAATTCTGCCATAGACAATTCATAATCCAGATCCGCTTTTGACCTAATGCCTTTTACTATAGCTGAAATGCCGTTGTCAACAACATATTGCCAAAGCATACCGTCATAGTAATCCACCGTCACGTTATCAATACCGCTTACTATGCGTTTAAGCATAAATACTATTTCTTCAGGTGTAAAATCGTATGTTTTTTCACTGTTTACCATAGCCGCAACAATAACTTTATCAAAAGACTTTGCTGCCGACTTTATAACTTCAAGGTGTCCGTTTGTAGGAGGTGCAAAACTTCCCGGAACAAGTGCAATCTTCATATTATTCACCGTTAGCGTAGTATCTCACTACCGCCCTGCCGTATTTTGACTTTCTGTACATTTTTATGTTACCAAACTGTTCTGCAACTTCGTCAACGTCATCACTTTCCGCCACTATAACACCATCATCTGACAGCAGACCGTGTTTTTCTATAAGCGATATCGTTTCATCAACAAAACCTTTTCCGTAAGGCGGGTCAAGAAAAATCAAATCGTATTT
>JAZSCG010000127.1:0-2226 GCA_045602805.1 Feifaniaceae bacterium | reverse complement strand
ACCACCCGATATGACCTTGTGTACGGGACAGCCCATATTTATGTCAATTGCGGGTGCCCCCGTCAGTTCAAGCACTTTTTTGGCACTCGATGCCATAATTTTAGGGTCACTTCCGAATATCTGCGGTATGACGGGCTGTTCGGCCTTTGTGGTGTGAAGAAGCCCTGCCGATTTCTTGTCACCGTACCACAGTGCCTTTGCCGACACCATTTCACCGACCGACATATCTGCACCGAAATCCCTGCATATCTCACGGAATGCGCTGTTTGAGATGCCTGCCATTGGTGCAAGTATCAATTTTCCTTTAAATAAATTATTATTCATAATTGTATTATACCACAATATTGTAATTTTTGGTATTTTAAGTTATAATAAATTAAAAACAGGAGGGTGAAATTTATGAAAAAGAGAATACTTACAGTGTTACTGGCATTGGTTATGCTCGCAAATTGTTTTTCGTTTGCGGGAATGGCAGAGGAAGAGCCGATTTTCCCTGATTTAAACGTACATGCCTGGTACTATTCCGCAGTAGAATTCGTGTATAAAAACAACATTTTATCAGGTACAGGCAAGTACTTTGAGCCTGATAAGGAAATGTCACGTGCAATGCTTGTTACTGCGATTTACCGTCTGGAGGGTGCAACTGCTGACAGCAAAAATGCTTTCGTTGACGTGCCGGACAATGCATGGTATGCTCCCGCAGTAACGTGGGCAAGTGAGAACGGCATTGTAAACGGAATCGACAAGACGCACTTCTCACCGAATACTAATCTGACGAGAGAACAGCTTGCGGCTATCATGTACCGTTATGCCGAGATGAAGGGCGTAACTGATAACAGAGGCTACTCTATGCTTGAGTTCTATGAGGACAGAGAAGAAATGTCTCCGTATGCAACCGTTGCTATTGACTTTATGATTAAGCAGGGCTTTATGAACGGTAAAACACGTGACACCTTCAATCCCAAAGATACAACTACAAGGGCTGAAGTGGCACTTGTTATTACGCTTTTTGCAAGAGACATACTTAAAAGGAATACATACGAATAAGAAATAACGTAGGGAACGGATAAGTCCGTTCCCTACAAATATGAATTAAGAAGGGTTTCCCGTTAATGGCAAGAGGTGGAAAAGAGTCTACACCTCACCACCGACTACGGCGGAGCCTCCCGTCAAGGGGAAGCCTTTGATAAGTAATAAAAATATAAAAGAAGGGTTCCTGTTGCAAGGCAGAACGAAGTGCGTTGCAATGGGAGGAGGACGAGCAAGGGAGCAGGCGGAGTTTTTGCGGATAGCAAAACGAAGCAAAGCGTACTTTGTGAGGACGAAAGGAGATAATCATGAAAAAGAAATTTACAAACCGTTGGGGTTTCGTTTTGTCGGCGGTGGGGTCGGCAGTCGGAATGGCTAACGTATGGGGTTTCCCCGCAAAAATGGGAGCAAACGGTGGTGGTGCATTTTTAGTTGCCTACCTCATTTTTATTGCCCTTTTCAGTATCGTAGGTCTGTCGGCTGAATACGCTATCGGACGCCGTTCAAAGACGGGTACACTCGGCTCGTACAAAAATGCGTGGGAGACAAGAAATAAAAAGCTCGGCACCGCAGGCGGTGTCGTCGGCTGGCTTCCGCTTGCAGGCTCTATGTGCATTGCAATCGGCTACGCCGTTATTATTGCTTACGTCTTCAAGGCGTTCTGGAACTCAATGACGGGCACTCTTATGACCGTTGATACGGGCAAGTGGTTTGACAGTTTTTCAACTGCCGATTACTCGGTTGTGCCTTTCCACGTTATCGTGGTTGTGGTTACGCTTCTGACGCTTCTTTTGGGTGCTAAGAGCATTGAAAAATCAAACAAGGTTATGATGCCTGTATTCTTCATAGTTTTTGTTGTGCTTGCTGTCCGTGTGGCATTCCTGCCCGGCGCTGCCGCAGGATATAAGTTTATGTTCACACCCGACTGGGCTATGCTCAAAAACCCGATGACTTGGGTATGGGCTATGGGTCAGGCATTCTTCTCACTTTCCGTTACGGGAAGCGGTATGATTGTCTACGGTGCATATCTTGACGAAAAGGAAGACGTTGTAGGCGTTGCGGTGCGTACCGCAGTATTCGACACGATTGCAGCACTCGTTGCCGCACTCGTTATCATCCCCGCCTGCTTTGCATATAAACTTGACGTCGGTGCAGGTCCGTCACTTCTCTTTGTGACGCTGCCGAGAATTCTGCAGG
>JAZSCG010000126.1:0-2516 GCA_045602805.1 Feifaniaceae bacterium | reverse complement strand
ATAAATTCGTATGAGGACGACCCCTCGACCAACTATCTGCTTGCGGCGTACACCACCAAGTCGTCGCCCGACGATGCGACTATGGAGGCTTTCTGCACGTATATATTAAACGGTATGACGAGCACTATCGGTGAGCGTACCACAAACATCGAAAAGAACAAGCCTGCTACGGGTTATTACGTTAATACGAGAGCAAATATGCCCTCGATACTGCTTGAAATAGGCTTTATAACCAATCCGACGGACTATGAAAACTTCAAAAACACGTCGTGGCAGCAGGTTGCCGCACAGGGTATTTCAAACGGCATAATAAATCTGCTGGGCAGCCCCGAATACGCAGCCTACAAAGCAACGGTCACACAATAGAAAAAGTCACAATCCTTCGATTGTGACTTTTATTTTATTTCTTTTTCACAAGGCAAACTGCCGTCCTTGCAGGTAAGTAGAGGTTAAAGCCGTTACCGTCTTTCGTTTTCTTTGACAGATACGTTTCATCCATACTTATACGATCCCATCCGCCGAAACGGCTGTCATCACTCGAAAGTACAGGCACGTATTCACCCTTCGTGACCGTTTTAACAAAATACGCTTCCTGCGAAACCGTCGGGCTGAAATTGAGTGCAAAAATTATACCGCCCCGTTCGTAAACGAGAATTTTCGCCACATCGTCGATATACAGACTGCGTGGTGCTTTCCCAAAAATTTTCCTATCCTGTGCAAGAGATACGATAGCCTTGTCAAATTCCAAAAGCCATTCATATTTGAGATTCTTGTCATCTGCAAGGTGCCACTGTCTGCGACAGTAATAGTAACTCCAGTTATTTCCTTCACGGGGAAAATCTATCCATTCGGGATGACCGAATTCATTACCCATAAAGTTTAAATATCCCTCTCCCGCAAGAGAAAGTGTGACAAGCCTTATCATCTTATGAAGTGCGATACCCCTGTCTATGACAAGACTTGCACAGTCCTTCGACATTTCGGTATACATAGCACTGTCACACAGCCTGAACATTATGGTTTTATCTCCTACGAGTGCCTGGTCATGCGATTCTGCATAGCCTATGTATTTTTCCATAGGACGACGGCTCGTAAGCTCATGCCACAGGTAATACATATTCCAATCCTCATCCCTGACCTCTTTAAGCAGTTTTATCCACATATCGGGAACACCCATTGAAAGCCTGTAATCAAAGCCGATTCCGCCGTCTTCAATCGGCAGACACATACCCGGCATTGCAGACATATCCTCCGCAATCGTTATTGCTTTCGGGTTTACCTCACGGATAAGCTCATTGGCGAGCTGAAGATACGTAATCGCCTCAGTATCCGTATTGAGTGAAAAATACTTGCCGTAATCGGTAAATGCTGAGCCGAGACCGTGATCGTGATATATCATCGACGTTACACCGTCAAAACGGAAGCCGTCAAAATGATACTCGGTCAGCCAGAATTTAAGATTTGAAAGCAAAAAGTGTATTACTTCATTTTTATTATAGTTGAAGAGCTTGGTATCCCATGCAGGATGCTCACCCCTCGGTCCCGTGTGGAAAAACTGATAGTCGGTTCCGTCAAATTCGTTTATTCCCTCAAGGGTATTCTTTACGGCGTGCGAATGTACCACGTCAAGAAGCACCGCAATTCCCATAGAATGTGCCGTGTCGATAAGACGTTTTAAATCGTTTGGCATACCGTATCTCGACGAAGCGGCAAAAAAGGATGACACCTGATAGCCGAAAGAGCCGTAATACGGATGCTCCATAATCGCCATTATCTGTATGGTGTTGTAACCGAGTTCTTTTATACGGGGTAAAATATTGTCGGTAAATTCATCATACGTGCCGACCCCCTCTTTTTCCTGCGCCATACCGATATGACACTCATATATAAAGAGCTTTTTAGGCGGTGTAAACTTTCTTTTTTTCCATTTATACGGTTTTTCATCAAGAATTTCCGCCGTCCACAGATAAGTAACGGGGTCCTGCACGACACGGCGTGCATAAAGAGGTATCCTCTCAAGCCTTCTGCCGTCTTTTTCAATTACGGTCTTTACCTTACAGCCGTGATAAAGATTGTTTTCACCCTGCAGATATATTTCATAAACACCGTTTCCTATATTTTTAAGAGGTAGCGAGAATGCATCCCATCCGTTCATATCACCCATGATATAAACTGCGTCCGCACCGGGCGCCCATTCACGGTAATACCACCCCTTGCCGACCTTATGAAAGCCAAAATACTCATGCCCGTTTGCGAAATCAAGAAGTGACGACCCATCACCCAGAAGTTCACTCTTTTTTCTGTTATAGTTTGCTGCCCTCAGGTCAATATCCGCCTCGAAGGGCGTAAGATATGTATCGTATTCAAATATTTTGTATGGCATAACTATCCTTCTTTGCTAAATAATTAATAAAACCCCCGTTTAAAACGGGGGATATTATTTTTATTCTTCGGGAATCAGGAGACCGTAGTTTCCGTCTTTCCTCTTATAAACAACGTTTATTTCCCCGCTTTCA
>JAZSCG010000125.1:0-3388 GCA_045602805.1 Feifaniaceae bacterium | reverse complement strand
TTCTACGGGGTGTCCCGCAAGTTCGTCAAGACCGTCAAATTCATCAAGCAGATACGGATAGTGGTCTGCCGAAATGGATATTACCGTATCTTCAAGTTTCCCCGCCTCGGAGAGCCTTCTTATAAGATATTCTACCGCCATATCAAGCTCGATATTTGCCGCAAGATAGTTTTTCACCTCAAACGAATAGGGCAGATGCTCAACGTAGCACATATTCTTTCTTGCAATATTATTGCCAAGATAAGCGCCGTGTCCGCTGACCGTCATATAATAAACGGAAAAACTGTCTGCATTTATATACTCATCGACCGTTCTTTCCATCATATTGAGGTCGGAATTGGGCCACTGTATCTTATCAAGCTCAAGGCCGTTTCCGACACCCTTATAATCGTAACCGATGTTTGTTAAATACTCGTCTCTGTGATAATAGGTGTAGGTATGATTGTGATAACCAAGCACCTTTTCGTAGCCGTTTTTATGACTCTGCATACCCACCGTATAAGGCATGCTGTTGTCACTCGACCTTGAAAAACTCCACACACCAGATTTAGGGATAAGCCCCGTCAGATGCACATATTCACCGTCTGTCGTTGAAACGCCCCAGCCGGGTGTATAGAAATTGTTGAATTTAAAACCTTCATTCTGTAATTTGTAGAGTGTGGGCGTAAGCTTTTCGTCTATACAGTAGTGTGAAGACGCCTCTGCCGTGATAAGAATAAGGTTTTTGCCCTTAAATCTGCCCGTATATTCGTTGGTATACGTCGCAGGCACGGAGGCGAAATACTCGTGCATTTCTTTAAGCGTTTCATCGGTTTCGTTTTGAGAAAGCAGGTCAAAATCAACCGTTTTATGAGGTGTTTCCTCTTTAACCTCTATCTCGGGAGTTACAGGCACGAATGCCTCAACATCCTCCTCTTTAAAGCCGAAAAGGGTGTGATGTATATCAAGTCGCTGTCCCGTCAGCATTCCGTAATTCCACACTGAAGTCTGTGAAATAAAAACGTTGTCGTAATAATAGGCCGCATCTGCATCAGCATGTACGGCGAAATATCCGCCTATATGGCAAACCACCCCGAACACAAGTGCAACGAGCAGAAAACGCACATTCTGCTTAAAAGAGAGAATCTTTCTGCCGAACACCGAAATCACTATTGCAGGTACGAGCATTGCTATAATTTCAGGTGCATAGGTCACAATCGAGCTTAAAATAACGTCATACGAATTTGCCGCCTGATTTGCACCCTCAAGCGAATTTATAACGAGATATGCCCCGAATACACGGTAGTATATATCCTGCACACAGAAAAATACCGAAAGAAGCCACGTCAGAATATACGGCATTGCCTTACATATATGCGAAAGAAGATAAAACGCCATACCAAAGCACAGCGAAAACAGAAGAATATATAACACGCTTGCCCCCGTAAGCGAAACGCCCGAAGCAAGACGCAAAATTGCCTCTTCAAAGATTATTGTTGCCGGAAACCACAGAAAAGACAAAGATTTCTTAAAATTCATCTTAAAAACCCCATTTACAACAGTACTAACTATTATATTACAATATTTGTAACAATAAAAAAAGAAGGAAAATTAAATTTCCTTCTTTTTTTTCATTTCCGTCAAAACGTAGTTCATTTCGCCGCCGAGCACCATTATCGTGCCGAGCAGATAAAGCCACAGCATAAATATGAGCACCGTACCGAGTGAGCCGTAAAGCAGAGAAAAGTTAGCCAGATTATCCACATAGAACGAGAAAAGCCATGTTATAATAGTCATTCCCGTCATGGCAAACACAGTTCCCCACATTGCATCACGGAGTCTGTTTCGCTTATTGGGTGCAAGCCAGTAGGCTATAAGCATCGTAAAGAAAAAGAGGGCTGCCATTATAAGAATACGCAAATATCTCCACACCGTTTTGAGAAGCGGCTCAAAACTGATTATTTTCCCTATCCAGTCTATAAACCAGTCACCCGTAACTATAAGTGCGATAGACAGCACCACCGTAACGATAAGTGCCACCGCAAACAGTACGGTATAGATAATATTTCTCCACGTATTCTTTTCCTTCGTGGGATAGTTCATATTTATGGCGTGGAAAATCGAACTTACCACCCTGAATATCGAATACACGGAAAGCACGACGCCTATCCACACGAAAGCGGAGGTATCTATACTGTTGAGATACTCAAGATACGATACTATTATGTCGGTAGCCGCCGCAGGCAACAAACGTTCAAGAAAACGTGCCACCCGCTCAACCGACAGATTCAGCGAGCCGATTATCGCATTGAGGAATATAAGTATTGGGAAAATTGCAAAAAGCAAAAAGTATGCAAGCTCCGCCGCCGTTCTTCCGACACCGTTTTTAAAGTACTGCTGTACAATTGTCCTGACAAAAACAACTACTTTGTTGTTTCTCAATTTGTCCATAATTTACTCCTTAGTCAAGAGTTAACTGTGTATTCTGCTTATCGTCTGCCGATATAAACGTGCCGACTGCGGGAATGTTCTTTGTCTTGTATTTTTCAGGCTTTACAAACATTCCGTCACGGTATCTTTCAACCTTATAGAGAGTGTTCTTGCCCTTGAGTTCAAGCACCTTGACACCCATAGTGTCCCTCTTATCCTTGGAGGGTATCATGGCACTGTTTACAATAAGCGTCTTGCCGTTTGTAGCAGTAAGCACGAACTGCGTATCCTGTGTATCCGAAGCAACGTATACAAGCGGTTTCTTTTCGGAATAAGCACCCGTAAGCTTCTTTCTGTTTGTCTTTGTTTCAAACGAGGACAGCGGAACTTTTGCCGCACGTCCGTCCTCAAAGAAGTAGCAGATAAAGCCCTTGTAATCAGCGGTAAGAATTACGAATATCGGCTTTTCACCCTCGTCAAAGCCGAGTTTTGCAGGCAGATAGTCACCAAGCACACTCGCCTTGCAATCGTCAAAGTCGTAAAGGTGTGCCTTATAAGCCTGATACTGATCGGTAATCACGATAACGTCCTGAGCATTCGTCGTTTCAAAGGACTGCATCATCTCGTCACCCTCTTTAAACTTGTGCTCACCGCCCATACGCAGAGAGAGAGGTGTGATTTTCTTGAAGTAACCCTCTTTAGTGACGAATACGTTGACTGCATAATCGTCTATCTGTTCTTCGGTCTTTACTTCTTTTATCTCATTTGCAAATACTATATCCGTCTTTCTCGGACCCGAGTATTTCTTTGCAACCTTTTCAAGCTGTGAAATTATTGAGTTTCTCACCCTCGTTTTGCTGCCGTAGAGCGCCTCAAGGTCGGCAATTTCGTTTTTAAGGGCATCGACTTCCTCAAGTTTTTTGAGAACGTACTGTCTGTTTAAATAACGAAGTTTTATATCTGCAATATATTCAGCCTG
>JAZSCG010000124.1:0-2542 GCA_045602805.1 Feifaniaceae bacterium | reverse complement strand
AGGATGAATGGCTTTCAAACATAAAAAATACTATCGGAGAAAAAGCACCTGATTATCTTGTTGTTCATCATATGGAGCCTGACCACTCTGCAAATATTTTTGAATTTTCAAAGGTTTATCCCGAGTGTAAAATTGTTGCATCTCAAAAAGCATTTGTTATGATGAAGCAGTTTTTTGGGACAGATTTTAGTGACAGACAGATTGTTGTTGGAGAAAATGATACTCTATCTCTTGGTGAACATACTCTTACATTTGTGACTGCACCAATGGTTCACTGGCCTGAGGTTGTTGTTTCTTACGATTCAAAGGATAAGGTTCTTTTCTCTGCTGACGGATTTGGGAAATTTGGTGCGCTTGATGTAGATGAGGACTGGGCTTGTGAAGCAAGAAGATATTATATCGGTATCGTCGGAAAATACGGTGCACAGGTGCAGAGCCTGCTCAAAAAAGCATCGGCTCTTGATATTAAGATTATATGTCCTCTGCACGGCCCCGTACTTAAAGAAAATTTAGGATATTATCTCGATTTATATGACACCTGGTCAAGTTACAGAGCAGAGACAGAGGGTGTGCTTATTGCATATACTTCGGTTTACGGCAACACGAAAAAGGCGGCACTCCTTCTTGCTGACAAACTCGAAAAAATGGGCTGTAAAGTCGCGGTAAACGACCTTGCAAGATGTGATATGGCGGAGGCGGTTGAGGATGCTTTCCGTTACAGCAAAATTGTTTTTGCAACGACTACCTATAATATGGAGATATTCCCGTTTATGAGGGAATTTATAAATCACCTTACCGAGCGTAATTTCAGCAACAAAGCCGTTGCGTTTATCGAAAACGGAAGCTGGGCACCCGTTGCAACCAAAGTGATGAAGGGTATGCTTGAAAAGTGTAAGAACTTAACCTATCTTGACACTACCGTAAAGATTATGTCTGCAATGAGCAAAGAAAATGAGGAAGATATTGATAATCTTGCCAAAGAGTTATATAATATATAGCGGAGGTGAAGTAACGTGAAATACGTTTGTGATATTTGCGGTTGGGTATATGATGAAGATGAACAGGGAACTAAGTTTGAGGATCTTCCCGATGATTTTGTATGTCCTCTCTGCGGCGTAGGAAAAGATAATTTCAGTAAAGAATAAAGGACGGTAAAGAACGATGACAGAAAATTATATGGTTTGCAATTGCAAAAAGGTAAGCTATTGGGACATTGCTGATGAACTTAACAAGCACAGCAAGTTTGACGACGTTATGCAGGCTTTTGAAGACGTAAAAGAGGTTACTCACTGCTCGACAGGTTGCGGCGGTTGTCACGATAAGGTGCTTGACGTAATATCGGAAATTCTGATGGGACACAAGAAAGTATAACGATTAAGTGGGTATCTTCCGATACCCACTTTTTTAGAAAGGGGATGTTTTTATAAAACTTGTACTTATAACGGCGCTCGGTGTCGGCGGTGCGACGCTGATAGGCTCGCTGATAGGTTTTTTATTTAAAAAGGTGTCGGAAAAGTTTTCCGATATAATACTGTCTTTTGCCGCAGGCGTTATGCTTGCAGCGGCTGTGATAGGTCTTATACTTCCGTCACTTGAATACGGTGGCAAGTGGGGGATTTTAGTCACGGTAGCAGGCATATTTGCAGGTGCTCTTTGCCTGAACATAATAGATAAACTTGTGCCGCATCTCCATAAACTTGTAGGGCCCGATATTGAGGCTCACAACAATTCGGATTTAAGCAAGGTGCTGCTCTTTGTTACTGCCATTGCAATACATAATCTCCCCGAAGGCATTGCGGCAGGCGTCGGCTTTGGCTCAGGTGACGTGTCGCAGGCACTTATGATAGCGGGCGGTATCGCACTGCAGAATATCCCCGAGGGTATGGTCATAATCGGGCCTATGCTCGCTTCGGGCGTCACACCGGGTAAGACGTTTATATGTGCTCTTATAACCGGCCTTGTTGAAGTGGTCGGCACGCTGATTGGCTATTTTTCGGTCAGTGTGGCGTCTGCGATTCTGCCTTTTGCACTTGCTTTTGCAGGCGGTACGATGCTCTACGTCATAAGCGATGAAATGATACCCGAAACTCACTCTCACGGCAATCAGCGAGGGGCGACGTATGCACTTCTTGCAGGCTTTTGCTTAATGCTTGTTACCGATGTATTGCTGGGATAAACTTAGTTGATATTGAATACGCAAAAAGAACAGACACCAAAATTGGTGTCTGTTCTTTTATGGCGGAGACTGTGGGATACTCTGTGCCACTTGTTTTTTCGACCATTGCGAATGGTGCCCGAAAAAACTGCGTTGCTCGAGACTTCGCAGTTTCAAAAAGCTAACGCGCATTTTGAACTGCTCCGACGAACGCTTTTGCTAAAGCAAAAAGGTTCTCATCCCTCAGCCCCCTACAAACAGAAAAAGACACCACAAGGTGTCTTTTTTTGTTTGGCGGAGACGGTGGGATACTCTGTGCCACTTGTTTTTTCGACCATTGCGAATGGTACCCGAAAAAACTGCGTTGCTCGAGACTTCACAGTTTCA